>JBBRXY010000027.1:0-38322 GCA_038238185.1 Acidimicrobiales bacterium | reverse complement strand
GGTGATCGGGATTGTCGGTCGGCCACGGCGCGCCAAAGCAAGCTCCTTCTGTCGGGGTTCTACCTGACAGAACGCGCCTTCGCCGCAGAAGTTCCCGATCAGCCAATATTTCGCGGCTGAACTGGCTTACAGGACACTAGGGGACCATCCACATCGCGGGGATGCCCGCCGGAGCCAGCGTCGCTCGAGCTGTGCTGGTGTGGGGAATCCTGTACAGCGCACCCACGCCGCCGAACACCATCACCTTCGCGGGCAAAAACGTTACCGCCGACATCACCCCAACGGTGTCCGGGACGCTGTGCTGGGACAATTCCAACACCATCGGCTACGCCGCCGACGTTACCGGTTCCGTGAGTGGCAATGGTGACTATGCGGTGACCAATCCGCCCAACGGCTCAATCCGTCCCGACAGTGACCCCAACGGCACGCTGCCGTTCACCGATGGTGCCAGCCTGGTCGTGTTCTACACGGGCGGCGGCGCCAACAACCAAGTGCTGAGCGACTTCAGCTACGACACCGACACCGACACCGACCCGGTGATCCATCGGGCCTTCAGCGGTATCAGCAGCGTGGGCGGAACATCATCGCTCATCCTCGCCGGTCCCGACGGTCAGAACAACGGCGGCGAGACCTTCACTATCACCGGCAGCGACCCGCAGTCCGGGCCGTCGTTCCCGATCGGCAATCTGTGGGACACCGACCAGTACGACGTGTCGAGCGTCCTGCCCGCAGGACAGACCACGCTGGCCTTCGATGTCGGCATTTCAGGTGAATGCATCGGCGTCGGGGCGGCGGTGCTGCAGGTCGCCCAGTAGCGCCAACAGCCCGGTCGGCCATCTTGGGGCCGCGAAGGAAGACGGAAGCGGGGTTCAAGAGGCCCCGCTTTTCGCGGCACGGAGAAGCGAGAGGGTATGGCCGACGTCATCGTCGGACGGGGGCTGGTCGGCCGCATCGCCGTAGCGATAAGGACGACACCATCGCGGATTGGCCGACCGGCCCTGGCTTTCGCCGCTCTGTTTTTCCGGGCCGGGAGTGTGGCCGAGTAGGAGCTGATGCGCTTCGTTGTCCCGCCGGACGTCCCGTTCGAAGTCCATCTCAGACGTCTTTCGAGGCGCCGGAAATCCGTCAGGTCTGGGAGGGCCGCCGGCACGCGTTCCGGCTTTCCGCGGAACGCGTTCCGCGCGTGAGCACGATCAGGTCACGCCACCGCCCGTATCGGTTACGGCCCCGGCGAGGCGGCCGGCGAGCTGGCATCGTGGAAGCCCCGCACGCACGGCTGGTTGACATTTCCGAATTGGTTGTGCTCCCAGGTGTTACCGCAGCCGCGGTTGTCATCACGACCGTCCCACCGTCCGTCACCGGTGGCGCTGTTGGAAACGATCGTGTTGTCCGTGCTGGCCGTGCCAGCGACGGTCTTGAAGCCGCCATGCCCGTCGGGCACCGCCTGGGAGTTGGAGTTGTACAGCACGGCGAGACCGGTGGCGATGCCGTCCACGCGATTGCGGAAAACGTGGTTGTTGGTCACGATGTTGAACCTCGCTTTCGGCCCGACCCAGATGCCATCTTCGCCGTTGCCCGACGACGTGTTGTTGCTGACGGTGTTGTACAGGGTGCCGCAGAGGTCAGCCGTGGGTACGCCAGTGTTGCCACCGTCGGAGTCGGTGTTGCTGCAGCTGTAGTTTTCGCCGTTGGTGGTTCCGGGGGCGTTGTAGAGGTCCTCGCCGTTGCCGCCGCCGAGGCTGATGCCGTTGCGCTGGTTGTCCTGCACAATGTTGTTCGCCACCGTCTCGTGGCCTGGGTCGACAATGCCCCTTGGCCCCATGGACAGAATAGAAATCCCGTCGCCAAGAGGCGCGGCGGCGATCGGCGCTCCAAAGCCATTGTGCCGGATAACGTTGTTGGTGATGACGTTGTAGTCGTTGGGCACGGTTCCGCTGCAACCTTGGCTGGCCGCGCCATAGGAGTTGATGCAGGCCGGGTTGATTTGCACGCCGTTGACGCTGGACCCCTCGATCACGTTGTGGTCAACTAGGTTGTGGGTAGAGCCGGGACCCGTGATAGCGACCCCGTTGTCTTGCTTCCAGGTGGGCTGGCCGTTGTCGTCCAACATTGCGACATTGTTGTCGACGATGCGGTTGTTCGTGATGGTGTTGTGACTGGCTCCGTCGGTTCCGCCCGAACCCCCATCCGAGCTGAGGGTGGCGATACCGTCCCACGGGCCGTTGTGCCGGACGATGTTGTGGTCGATCAGGTTGTTATTGGATGCTAACAGCGCAATCCCGTCGCCGTTGTTAGCGGCGTCGCTCGGGAGTATGCCGATGTTGTCATGCACGTTGAGGCGGCTGAGGGTGTTGCCGGAACTCCCATCGAGGCGCACGCCGACCGCAAAGTGATAGACGGAACCGGCTGTGACCTTGACGCCATGCACGTTAGTGAGGTGAATGCCCTCACCGGCGACGATGTTCGTCGGCGGGTTCGGGCTCTCCGTCGTGAAGGTCCCGATCACGCTGTGGCCCCCGAGGTTGAGGGTGATGTTGCTGGCGGCGATGATCAGGCCGTTCACAGGACAGGGACCCACGTCTGCGTGAAGGGTCGTGCTCCTGGTGATCACTGACCCGCAGTGAATCGTGGCCGCCGCGGAGGCGGGCACCGACATCGTCAGGCCACTCGTCACGAACAAGGCAGACGCCGCAATCACGGTAAACGCGCCTCGGCGCACCCTCAGACGCCGTGGTCTTGTGGACAACATAAGTCAGCCCCCTTCTCCCTGGTTGCCGCTGCCGAGCGAGCGGTCGCGAAGTTGGTGGCGTATTCCATAGTGGCAATGCACCATCAAATTACCTACCGACCCGCACCAGCGGTGGCGCTGCACTTGCTCAAAGCTATCACAAACATCGGCCGCTCGATGGGGTGTGACTGTTTCAGGGGGGCAGGGATTGGACTCGGAGGCAACCGTGCTGATTTCAGTGCTCACTGGAATGATCTGAGCTGGATCACCGGAAAGCTCGCGCCATGGAGTTGCGTATTACCTCTAGTTCGGTTGAGTCCGGCCCACACTAGAGTGACATCGGAGATCGGTGGCGCCAGGAGCTCCCATTCCGCCCGGGCAGGGACAGCAACGACCGGCGGGCGGTCGGCTCCTCCCGGCCGGAAGTTGGTACGACGCCTCGGCTCGTAGGAACGTTCGATCGTCGAAGGGCTCACCGCCCCCGCCTACCAGACCAGACGAGGCCCGGTCGGAGCCCGGAGTCATCGCCGAGAAAAGTACCGAGACAGCTACGCCGACGGAGTACTGCGACCGTCAGCGGTCATCAGCGGAATGTCGACATACAGAATCCCTGGTCAGCGGCCTTCTACGGACGTCAGCGGACGAACGGAAGGGGCTTGGGAAACCGACTCAATCCTCTGAGCTACGGGGGCGGGGACTACGAACGTGCTTCGTTCGGCGCAGACCTCCTTCGGGGCCGGTTCAGGTATGCCCTCATGGGCCAGTGGGGGGATCGCCCGTCGCTCCAAGGTTCAGGAGGTACCGACCGATGATGCCGGCGACACCGGACTTGATCTTGCCGCATACCTCATTGGCCTCCGCCGACGACGGAGTGGCCGCGACGACGGCGGCGCGGCACTGTTCGAAGGTCTGGTCCAGGCGGGCCTTGTCCTCGCCGGTTCGGCCGCCGGCCGGTTGTCTCGGGGACAACCGGCTGGCAACAGCTTCTTGGCTTAGAGCGGCGCGAAGAAGAACCGGCGGATGGCGTCGGGAAGCGGCAGCGGTACGTCGCCCGAGCCGCCCCAGGCAGTGGTGCTGCCACCCCGCACGAACGTCGTTCCGGTCGAGGGCCGGAAGACGGCGATGTCGGTGGTGGCATTGGCGTCGTAGAGGCCGGGAACGGGGATGTCACCCGAGGTGCCCCAGGCGACAGTCACACCGCCCTGGACGTACCAGACACCGGTTGAGGGTCGGAACACGGCGATGTCGGTGGTGGTGTTGCCGTCGTAGTTACCGGGAACGGGGATGTCGCCCGACGTGCCGAAGCCGACGGTGGTGCCACCTCGCACGTACCAGATGCCGGTCGACGGACGGAAGACGGCCATGTCGGTGGTGCCGTTGCCGTCGTAATCGCCGGGGACGGGGATATCGCCGGAAGAACCGAAGCCGACAGTGGTGCCACCCCGCACGAACCAGGTGCCGGTGGAGGGCCGGAATACGGCGATGTCGGTGGTGCCGTTGCCGTCGTAATCACCGGGAACGGGGATGTCACCCGTGGTACCCCAGGAAGCCGTGATGCCGCCTCGCACGAACCAGACGCCGGCCGAGGGGCGGAACACGGCGACATCGGCGGTGCCGTTGCCGTCGTAGTCGCCGGGAACGGGGATGTCACCCGAGGTGCCGTAGGTGGTGACGGTGTCGGCGCCCCCGGACCCGTGCAGGTACCAGGTGCTGTTGGAGGGACGGAACACCGACACATCGGTCCTGGCGTCACCGTCGAAGTCGGCGGGACCCTTCGGCGTGGAGCCACCTCCAGCGGTGACGATGTCGATACACCAACCACCGGTGAGGTCGGTTGCGCCCTGGTTCATGTCGTCGACGGCCCAGAGATTCCAGACGCCGTTCGGGTTCTTGGTGTTGAAGGTGGACAGCAATGTGGACAGGGAGGGCGCGGGTGCCGGGGCCGGCCAGGAGTCCACGGGGTCCGTTTCGTTCGTGTCGCTGTCGTTTACAGGTCGCCACGTGCCACTCGTGATCTTCGTATCGGCGGGGAGCTGGTTGGCGGCCTGGTCGTCGAAGGTGAGGTTGACATTCGACAGAGGGCCAGTGGAAATCTCGTTATCGCCGCCGGCGTCGGACATCAGGATGACGTTGGAGTTGTCGGGTGCCGAAGCCATGATGTCCATGTCCTCGGGCCAGTGCTGGGGGGGGTTGTTGTTGTCGCCGTGCGTCGTGACGCCGACGAACGACATGTTGACGTCGGTGATCGTGCCGCTCAAGCCGGAAACGGTGATGGCCGACGGATAGGGGCTGGAGGGCGCAGCGACGGTCGAGCCCACGACAGGCGTGGTGTTGCAGAAGTGGCCGCTGGCGGCACTCGCGGGAGGCGAGTCGACAACGAGGGCCAGGCCGGCGGCCATGAACATGCCCACAGCCAGATGGAGGGTGGCACGCCTCGGTTGCGCCTGAGTTCGTAGTGATCCGGTTTTCACGTGGGCACCCCCGTCATCTGGGCCGCCTATCGGCCCTGAGGTCAAGGGTACCTGCCCCGTCTTACGAATGAAAAGCAGCAACCACTGGCGAGAAGGACTCTTCGTTCAAAGCCTTGCTACGGGGACCTGGGCCCCGCCGACTCGGGGTCTCCCGGCACGCTGCGGATGCTCAACGGCCGCATGTCTTTCCAGACCCTCCCAATGTGGGCCAGGCACTCCTCTTCGGCGCCCTTGGTCCCTTCGGCGCGCCAACCCTTCGGCAGGGGCTCGTCGAGGCGCCAGATGGCGTACTGCTCCTCGTGATTGACCACCACCCGGTGGGTCGGCTGCGGACGGGATGCGGTGGCATGGTGCGAGTCGGGCGTCACGAGAACTATCTTCGACCTCTGTGGGCGGCCTGGCAACCGGTGCCGGCCTGATCGGCCGGCTCTTCGGCCCCGACGTGACCGGGGTGATGGCCCGCCTCGACGGCGCTACTCCCGACCCCACACCCGTGCAGGCCGAGGAGGCCCGCTACATCGCCAACGCCGTCCCCCGCCGTCGCCACGAGTTCCTCATCGGCCGGGACTGCGCCCACGCCGCCCTGGCGGCGATAGGCCGCGACGACGGCGCCATAGCCGTCGGCGCCCGACGCCAACCTCTGTGGCCGACAGGCGTCGTTGGGAGCATCGCTCATGGCGGCGACTGGGCGGGCGCGGTGGTGGCGCCGGCCGAACAGGCCCGAGGCCTGGGGCTCGACATCGAGCCCCTTGAGCCGCCGCTGCCGCCGGAAGTCGCCGACCTCGTGCTCATCGACGCCGAACGCCGGCGCCTCCCCGCCCACCCACCTCAGGCTCGTCTCCAGGCGAAGGTGACGTACACGGCCAAAGAGTGCGTGTTCAAGGCCCTGTACCCGTCGACCGGCTGGTTCCTCGAGCACTCCGACGTTGAGATCGACCTCGACCTGGCGACCGGTCGATGGAACGCCACCCTCGGCGAGGGATTCCCGCAGGACGGTCCCCCACTGTCGGGGCGTTTCGAGGTGGTCGGTGGCCACCTGTTCACCGCCGTTCTTGTCGCGCTGAACGACGCCATTGCGTGAGCGCGACAACAACGCCAGGAGGACGAGCCGGTCAGGGTTGGAGGCGGTCGGGGCCGCGGTGGAGGAAGGTGACCTCGCGCACGTCGTCGACGCCCAGCAGACTCATCAGGAACCGGGTGAGGCCCAGGCCGAGTCCCCCGTGGGGCGGGCACCCGAACTTGAAGAAGTCGAGGTAGTACCCGACTATTTCCATGGAGATTCCCTTGGCCTGAGCCTGGGCCACGAGGCGGTCGTAGCGGTGCTCGCGCTGGGCGCCGGTGGTGATCTCCAGGCCCTTCCAGAGCAGGTCGAAACTCTTGTCCCGGCTCGGATCGTGCTCGAGACGCATGTGGTAGAAGGCCCGCACCCACTCTGGGTACTCGGTGAGGAACACGAACTCGTGGCCGGTGCGCTCCGCCACCGCCGCAGCCACGATACGCTCGCCCTCGGGGTCGAGGTCGCCGTCCTTGCGCCCGGTCACCCGGTGGCCGGCCACGGCGAGGATCTCGTGGGCCTCGGCCAGCGTCAACCTGGGGAACGGCACCTCCGGCACCACCACGTCGACACCGAACAATCGCCTGATGTCGTCGCCGTGGGCGTCGGCCACCGCCTGGACCACCCGGTGCAGCCAGTCCTCCTCGAAGGCCATTACGTCGTCGTGCGATTCGATCCACGACATCTCCACGTCGACGCTGGTGAACTCGGTGGCGTGGCGCGAGGTGGCGTCGGGCTGAGCCCGGAAGGCGGGACCGACCTCGAAGATCCGGTCGAAGCCCGCAGCCATGGCCATCTGCTTGGAGAACTGGGGCGACTGGGCCAGGTAAGCGGCCCGGTCGAAGTAGCCGACGGTGAACAGCTCGATCCCCGACTGGTTGGGCGTGGGCCGGAACTTCGGCGTGTGCAGCTCGACAAAACCGTGCTCGTGCCAGTACGCGCGCATGGCCTCCTCGGCCGTGGTCTGCACCTCGAAGATGAGGCGGTTGCGCGGCTGGCGAAGGTCGACGAACCGCCAGTCGAGGCGATCGGACAGTGCCGACGATTCGTCCAGCGGCAGCTCGCCCACGGCCGGGCCGACCACGTCGAGCTCGCCCACAGCGAGACGAATGCCGCCGCCGGATGCCTCGTCGCCCGCCACCACCTCGCCGACGGCCTCGACTGCCGAGCCCAGCCCGACGTTGGTGAGGATCCCGGCCACCCGGTCGATACCGGCGCCGGACCGATGCACCAGTTGCACCTCGCCGGTGACATCACGCAACAAAACCAGCCGGCAGGTGTCGTCGCCGCCGACCTCGGTGACGAGCCCACAGACGCGAACCGTGATACCGGCGCCGGCCGTGCGGTCAAGGTCACGGACAAGGGTGCGGGCGAGCTTAGTCATCCGGGCTGCTCCCCGGCCCGGGCCGGGGTCACCACCGGGTCCTGGTCGACCAACCGGGCCAGTTCGGCGACCGTGGCCGCGTCGAACACCGCCGTCACCGGCAACTCGACGCCGAAGATCTGGTTGACCCGGGCGACGATCTGGGCCGCCGCCAGCGAATGGCCGCCGTAATCGAAGAAGTCGTCGTCGACACCGAACGGGCGGCGATCGAGCACCTCCTCGAAGACGGCCACGATGGTGGCCTCGGTCGGCGTGCGCGCCGCCGCCCCGGGGCTGCCGTCGCCCACGCTTGCGCCAGAGGCGGGCTCGGCATCGGCGAAGCGGTCGCGCAGCTCCCGCTTGAGGACCTTCCCCGACGCGGTCATGGGGAGGGCGTCGACCACGAAGATGCGGTGCGGGGTCTTGTACTCGGCCAGGCGGCCGCGGGCGAACGCCATCAGGTCGCGAACCGGCACCGGGGAACGCAGCACGACGGCGGCCCCCACGTCCTGGCCGAGGACCGGGTGGGCGACAGCGAACACGGCCACGTCGGCCACCTCCGGATGCTCTCGGAGCACGTCTTCGACCTCGATAGAACCGACGTTAAGGCCCCCGGTGACGATCACGTCCTTCTTGCGATCGACCAGGTAGAGGTAACCCCCGGCGTCGAGATATCCCAGATCACCCGTGCGCAGCCAGCCGTCGACGAAGGTGGCGGCAGTGGCTTCGGGGTCGCGGAAGTACCACCGGAGCGGGGCCTCGGGGCGACGCAGCCACACCTCACCGGTGTCGCCCACGGGCAGCCGGTCGCCCCCCTCGCCGTCGCCCGCGCCGACGACCCGCACCTCGGTGCCCCCCACGCCCTTGCCGACGGATCCCGGGCGGCCCAGGGCGTCGACCAGCAGGGTGCGGGCCGTACCTCCCTCGGTGAGGGCGTAGGTGTTCCACAGGACAGCATTCGGGAACGCCTCGGCCAGGCGGGGAAGAAGGGCGGGCGGGGCGGGGGCCGACGAGAGCACCACCCGCTCCACCGACGACAGGTCGTGGCGCCGAGCGGCCCCCGACGCCACGACCACGTGGGCCATGGCCGGAACGAGCTGGATCCGCCGCACGCCGTGCTCGACCACCAGGGCACAGAAGCGCTCGGCGTCGAAAGTGGCCATGACGATCACCGTCCGGTCGGGGCGGCGCAGCGGAACCCGGAGCACCTCCTGGGCGGCGTTCGTGCCCACCGGGAAGGCGTGCACCAACATGGCCCGCCCAGCCCCGCCATCGTCGGGAGGGGGGTCGTGGAACGTGATGTTGGCGTGGGAGACAGCCACCCCCTTCGGAGCACCCGTGGTTCCCGAGCTGTAGAGGATCTCGGCCAGATCGCCGGGCGCCACCGGGACCTGGAACCCACCAGGGTCCTGGCCCTCGGCCAGCTCGTCCGGCGTTGACGCCCACGGTGGATCCGCCTCTCCGTTCAGCTCCTTCGGAACGAGGTCGGGCGGGCACACCATCGCGACCGCACCGCTGTGTTCCACCACCCGGGCCAGCTCGGGGCCGGCGAAGCGCGTGCCCACCGGTACCGCCGTCGCCCCCGCCTTCTGGGCGGCCAGGTACGACACGGCGTAGTCGTTCCAGCGGGCGTTGTCGAAGAGCAGGAGGACTCGGTCTCCGCGGTCGACACCGCGCGCGACGAGACCGCGCGCCACTGCGTTCGACCGTGTCTCCCAACTGCCATAGTCGAGGGTGCCGCCGCCGTCGACGATCATCGCCACCGCGGTGGGGTCGTTCTGGGCGCGGAGTCGGAGCAGGTCGGCGAGGGTGCCCGACCGCTCGTTTTCACTCATGCCGCCTCCGGTCGACCGTTCGCGCACGCAGGTTCAGCTTCGCGCAGCGTTAGTGTCGGCCAGAGCGGGAAGGAGTCCTCGTATGAGGGTGCTGTGTACGTGTGTGCCCGGCGAGGGCCACTTCAATCCGATGCTGCCGCTGGCCCGGGCCCTCGCCGACGCCGGCCACCAGGTGGCCTTCGCCACGGCCGAGGCCATCTCCGGCCGGGTGGTGAAGGCGGGTTTCGAGTTCCTGCCGGCCGGGATCAGCCTGCCCGAACAGCTGGAACAGGCCGGCCGAAGGTTCCCCACCGAAGCCGCCCTCGTTGGCGCCGAGCGGTTCGAGAACTTCGTCCCCAGGATGCTGGCCGAGGTGGCCGCTCCCCCCCGCATCGACGACCTGATGCCGATCATGGAGGAGTGGCGTCCCGACGTGGTGGTGCACGACGAGACGGAGCTGGGCGGACCGGTAGCCGCCGCCCGCTTCGGGCTCCCCCATGCCGACCAGAGCGTGGGCATCCTGCGGCCCCTGTCGATGTTCCGGCGGGCCCGGGAACAGCTCGAGCCCCTCTACGAGCGTTGGGGGGTCGAGCTGGGCTCCTACGCGGGCATGTTCGACTACCTCTATCTGGACGTCTGCCCCCCCACCCTGCAATCGCCGTGGATCGAAAAGGTGGGCGTCGCCCACCCGATGCAGAACGCCGCCATCCCCGCCAGGGCCGGCGAGCAGCCGCCACCCTGGCTCGCCGACCTGGCCGACCGGCCCACGCTCTACGTGTCGCTGGGCACGGTGTTCAACCACGACCCCACCCTGTTCCGCACCATCCTCGACGGCGTGCGCGACGAGCCGGTGAACGTGATCGCCACCGTCGGCCGTGACAACGACCCCGCCGACCTCGGACCGCAACCCGACCATGTCCACGTGGAGCGCTACGTGTCCCAGGCCCTGCTGCTGCCCCACTGCGATCTTGTCGTCAACCAGGGGGGAACCGCCATCCTGTCCATCCTGGCCGAGGGCCTGCCCATGATCGTGGTGCCCCAGGGCGCCAACCAGTTCCACAACGCCGCCGCCCTGGTGGCGGCCGGCGTCGGTCGCGCCCTCCTCCCCGGTGAGGTCACCGCCGAGTCCGTCCGCGCCGCGCTGCTCGCCCTGCTCGACGATCCCGGCTACCAGGAACGGGCCGGACTCGTCGCCGCCGAGATCCAGGCCATGCCCGGTCCTGAGGCGGGCGTTCGTCTGGTCGAGCGCCTGGCCGAGGAACGCGAGCCCCTGGTGACCTCGTGACCCAGACGCCCGAGACGCCGGAGCCGGCGGCGGCCGATTCGACCGACGACGGCGTGTTCGACGATCTTGGTGCCCTCGGCGACGCCGACGTTCCGCGGTTGCGCACCGAGCTTCCCGGGGCCCGGTCGGCCGAGCTGTGGGCCCGCGACGCCCGTCACCACGCGGCCAACTCCTCAATGGCCGCTCAGGCGCTGGGCCTGGTCATCCGCGACGGTCGGGGCCCGTTGGTGCGCGACGTCGACGGCAACGTGTTCGTCGACTTCTGCTCGGGCATCGTGGTCACCAATCTGGGCCACTGCCCCGAGCCCGTCGTGGCCGCGCTACAGGAGGAGGCCGGTCGTCTCCTGCACTTCTTCGACTACGCCACCCCGGCCCGGGCCGAGTTCTTCGAGGCCCTGGCTGCCACCCTGCCCGAGAGCCTCCAGACGTTCCAGATGTACACCACCGGCGGCGAGGCGGTGGAGGCGGCTATCCGCCTGGCCCGGTCGTTCACCAAGCGATACGAGGTCATCTCGTTCTACAGCGCCTGGCACGGCCGGACCCTGGGAGCGATGTCGATGATGGGTGGCTTTCCGCAGAAGCACGGGTACGGACCCTTCCTGCCCGGCGTCCTGCACAGCCCGAACGCCTACTGCTACCGATGCCCGCTCGGGCTCACTCGCGACAGCTGCGAGGTGGCCTGCGCCCGGTTCGTCGACCGCGTCTACGAGCAGTCGTCCGAGCAGTCGCTGGCGGCGGTGATCATCGAACCTGTGCAGGGCGTGGGTGGCGTGATCCCGCACCCGCCCGAGTTCCTGGCCCACCTCCGAGAGCTGTGCGACCGCACCGGTGCCCTGCTCATCTTCGACGAGGTGCTCACCGGCGCCGGGCGCACCGGAGAAATGTGGGCCTTCCAGGAGTCGGGCGTGGTCCCCGACGTGCTGGTGGCCGGCAAGGGGCTGGGCTCGGGCTACCCGGTGTCGCTGCTCGCCTCCCGCCGCGAGGTGCTCGACGCCGCCCCCTTCGGACTACCTGGAGCCGGGGCTTCGACCTTCGCCAGCGGCAACCTGGCTTGTGCCGCCGGCGCGGCCACGCTGGGGGCGATGGCCGACGGCAAGGTCCTGGCCAACGCCCGCCGGGTGGGCGCGATCATGCTCGAGGCCGTGGGCGAGCTGGCCGAGCGCCACCCGGTGATTGGCGACGTCCGCGGGCGGGGGATGCTCCTCGCCGTCGAGTTGGTCAGCGACCGGGCCACCAAGGCGAGGCTGCCACCCGCCATCGGTCGTCGGCTGCTAGTAGCCCTGGCCCGCCGGGGCGTGCTCGCCGCCGGTGGCGGTCACATCCTGCGCCTCACTCCCCCGTTGGTGATCAGCGAGACCCTGGCTCGCCGGGGCGTGGCCCTGCTCGACGACGCGCTCGGCGAGATCGAGCGGGTCGAGGGACTGGCCTGATGACGGAAGGAAATGGTGCCGGCTCCGTGCCCGAACGGAATGGCGGGCTCGGCGCCGTCCACCACGTGGGGGTGACGGTCGCCGACCTGGAGCGGTCGGTGGTGTTCTGGACAGAGCTCACGGGCGCAACGCCCCGTGACCGGCGGACCCTGTCGGGGCCCGGCGTGGGGCGCCTGGTGGGCTACCCGGACGTTCGGATCGAGAGAGCCTGGCTCGACTTCCCCGGCGGCGTGGCCCTCGAGTTGCTCCAGTATCTCGAACCCCTCGAGTCGGCCTACCCCGAAGGCACGGCCCACCCCGGCAACATCCACGTGTGCCTGGCCGTCGCCGACGTCGACGTCGCCCGCAGCCATGCCCTGGCGTGTGGCGCCCGATCAGTGGGTGGTCCCATCGACGTGGCCGCCGGGCCTCAGGCGGGGGCGCGCATCGCCTACGTCCGCGACCCCGACGGCGTCACCATCGAGCTCGTCCAGCCCCCCACCCCGCCACGGTGACCCACGCTCTGGCGTGCGGAACACCCACGAAACCCCACGATTCGCAAGCCAGAACGGTTCCGGGCTAACCGGCGTCGCCGTCTTTTACGGTGTGGAGGAATGACCGGATCGACGCCGCCACGCGCGCCGGGTCCTCGAGCGGCCCGAAATGTCGCAAACCCGTCAACACCTCGGTCGTGACCTGGGCCAGGCGACCTTCCATGGCCTCCACCGTGGCCGGTGCCAGCCCGTCGCTGTCGGACCCCTGGGCCAGCATCACCGGGCAACGGATGTCGGCCAGGCGGGCGAAACAGTCGTTGGCCGTGGCCATCTCGTAGACGAGCGCCTCGCTCTCGGGGCGGCACGCCAGACGCACCCCGCCGTGGAAATCGTCGTCGAAGCCGTAGTCGACGTACAGGCGCAGCGCCTCGTCGTCCCAGTGGGCGAACAGGCCCCTCGACCGGTAGTGCTCGTAGGCCTGCTGGCGCGACTCGAACCGTTCGCGCCGTCGCCGCGCTCCTGCCGCCAGCCAGTTGGCCTCGTCCCGGCCGAGGGGTGGGTCGGCCGGGACCACGATCGGCTCGTAGCAGTAGAGGGCGGCGAACGTCCCCGGGGATGCCTCCTCGGCCAGCAGCAGGCCCGCCGCTCCCGAGGAGTGGCCGACACCGTAGGGGTGCTCCAGGCCCAGACCGTCGATTACGGCGACGGCGTCACGCCCGAAACCGTGCCAGTCGAAGTCGAGGTCGGGCGGGTCGCCCGAACGACCATGGCCGCGCTGGTCGAACGACACCCACCTGAACTCGTCGGGCAACGACGCAGCCGCCGGCGCCCACACCAGGCCGTGCAGCCCGGTGGCATGCGCCATGACCACCGGCCGGCCGCTTCCTCCGAGGTCGTGAACGGCGATCTCGACGCCGTCGGAGGTGATCACGGTCGTGGAGGGAGTCGGGGCCACGGGCCTCAGACCATACCGGGGTGGGGGTCAGAACGCATGATGCATTTCGGCTAGACCCATTTAACATCTACCGTGTTTGATTCCCTTCCCTCTGTATGATGGGAACCAGCGTCTCGCTCTTCTCGTTGAACACTCGGTGAGCGCGATTTCCCGTTGGGAGCGGCGGTTTGACGGGCCTTCTTCGGCGCGATTGCGTCGCTCGACAGACAGGTACGACACACACCGCATGCTGGAGAACCAACAGCGGCTGGGAGGTTGGGGCCCGGCTCTGACAGCCGTCCAACGGATCCTCCTCACCACCGACGGTCGGATCACCGACATCATCGAGGCATACGCCCGCGAGCCCGTCGGCGTGGTCAAGCTGTCCGAGACCCTCGACGAGCCGGGCCGCATCCCCAAGCTGAAGGTGGCCGACGACGACGATGTTCTCTACCGTTCCGTCCTGATCAGGGGCACGGAGACCGGGACCGACTACATGTATGCCACCTCGCTCGTCGTGGCCGGCCGGGTTCCCACGGCCATGCTCGAAGCGCTGCTCTACACCGACACGCCGTTCGGTCGGCTCCTCGTCGCCCACCGGGTGGAGACCCTGCGGGAGATCTTGTACTGGCACCGAGAGCCGGCCGGGCGCCACAGCCAATACTTCAACATGAGTCCAACCGACATGCTTCTGTCCCGCACCTACCGAGTGGTCTCGCACGAGCTGCCCATAGCGCTCATAACCGAGAAGTTTCCCGAGAGCCACTTCCGGGACTAGTCGCTATCTCGACCGGCCCGATGCCCTTTCCAGAGTTTGTCGCGACGTCTAGGCTCACATACGCACTATGTCGACGCACTCCGATGGACCGCCGCCCGCTTCCGCGAGCGGCCCCGACGATGTCTTTGATACGGAGGGGCCCGCCGACGAGCTGCCGCGCCCGCCGGTGAGCGAACCCGACGTGGTCGCCGACACGGAGGGCCTCGCCGACGAGCTGCCGCGCCCGCCGGTGAGCGAACCCGACGTGGTCGCCGACACGGAGGGCCTCGCCGACGAGCTGCCGCGCCCGCCGGTGAGCGAACCCGACGTAGTCGCCGACACCGACCGCGCCGAAGAACCGCCGCCGATGCCGGTGCGTGAGCCCGACACCTTCGGTGACGATGTGCCCATGTGGTTGAGCGAGCCCGACGCCTTCAACCCCGACGACGTCGCCGACGAGTCGCCGCCCATATCGGTGGACGAGCCCGACGAGATCCTCGGCACCGACCGCCTCCCCGATGACGCGCCGCCCGCGTCGGTGATCGAGCCCGACCCGGTCGTGGAAACCGAGGGCTTCTCCAACGTAGCGCCGCCTGTGGCCGTGCGCGACCCCGAGATCCTGCGCGACGAACGGCCTGTCGATCAGCCGCTGGAAACGGCGCCGAGCGAGGCCGACGAGATCATCCGAACCGAGGGTCTCACCAAGATCTACCAGTCCGACGACGGCGAAGACCTCATCGCCGTCGATCACCTCGACCTTTCGGTGTGCAAGGGTGAGATCTTCGGCCTGCTGGGACCCAACGGCGCGGGCAAGACCACCACCGTGGGCATGCTCACGACCCGGGTGGTCCCGACGTCAGGTCGGGCCATCGTGGGCGGGGTCGACGTGGTGGCCGAACCGGCCCGGGCCAAGCACGGCATCGGCGTGGTCCACCAGGCCAACACCCTCGACCGCAGCCTCACCGTCAGCGAGAACCTCTACTTCCACGCCCGCTACTTCGGCATGACGGCCAAGGCGGCCACGATCGCCACCGAGGAGGCGTTGGAGCGGTTCCGCCTGGGCGCACGGCGCAAGTCCGAGGTCCGCACCCTTTCGGGCGGCATGGCCCGCCGGCTCATGGTGGCCCGGGCGATCCTGCACCATCCGGCCGTCCTCTTCCTCGACGAGCCCACCGCCGGACTCGACCCCCAGAGCCGCCTGGCCCTCTGGGACATCGTGCAGGAACTTCACGACGAGGGCCAGACCATCATGCTCACCACCCACTACATGGAGGAGGCCGACCGCTTCTGCAATCGGGTGGCCATCGTCGACCACGGCCGCATCCTGGCCCTCGACACTCCGGCCCACCTCAAGCAGTCCGCCGACCTGCGCCATGATTCGTCCAGCGCAGCCAAGGCCAAGTTGGCCCGGCTCCGGGCCCTTGCCCGGGTCGCCGAACCGGACCAGCTCGACGACATCGTTGAACATTCCGAGGGTGGAGCTGTGTTGCTCGACCCGATCGTCGCCCCCGACACCGCCGAGGAGCTGTTCGAGGGCGTTACGTTGGAATCGGTGTTCATCGAGCTCACGGGAAGAGACCTGCGGGAATGAGCGACATCGTGATCACTGCACCCGCCGAACCGGTCAGCATGCCTGCAATACCCGCCTACTCGAAGAAGGCCAAGTTCGCGGCGTTCCGAGCCTTGCTACTCCGCGACCTCACCGTGCTCGACAAGGACCTGCGCGAGTTCCTGCCCAACACCCTCATCCAGCCGATCCTGCTGGTGTTCACCTTCACCTACGTCTTCCCGAAGATCGGTCAGGGCATCGGTGCCGGCGGCAATGGCGGGGAGGCCCGGTTCGCCACCCTGCTGCTGGGCGGCATGGTGGCTCAGGCGATCATCTTCTCCGGCATCTTCCGGGTGGCTCTGCCGGTGGCCCGGGAGTTCGACATCACCAGCGAGATCGAAGACCGGGTGCTGTCGCCGATCTCGGTCTCGATGATCGGCTTCGAACGCATCGTGGCGGGTGCGCTACAAGCCTTCTTCGCCGGCCTGGTCGTGTTCCCGATCGCCGCCTTCCTGCCGGCCACACCCATCTACCTGAAGGCCGACTGGCTGGTGCTGATCACCATCGGCGTGCTGGTGTGCTTCGCCTCGTCGGCCATCGGCCTCACCGTCGGTACCCGCATCGAGCCCCGGCTGGTGCCCCCGCTGGCCAGCTTCGTGGCCCTGCCCCTCGCCTTCCTCGGTGCCATCTTCTTCACCTGGGACTCGCTCACGCCGGTGCTGTGGCTGAAGTACGCGGTGCTGGTCAACCCGCTCGTCTACATGAGCGAGGGATTCCGGGCGGCGGTAACCGTGGGGGTGCCAACCATGCCCCTTCCGGCCATCTATGGGGCCCTGTGCAGCTTCACCGTGCTGTTCACCTACCTGGGCGTGAAGGGCTTCAACAGGCGGGTGCTGAGCTGAGATCTCCCCTACAACTTCACGTTGACGGTGATCGGGACCTCCACATTGCCCTGCGGTTGCTGGATGAGCACGGCACCCTGCCAGGGCCCTTCCATGATGAAGCGCACCGGCACGTCGTAGGCGCCGGGGCCGGCCGGGATGGCCTGGCTGACGACGCCCATCCCGGACATGCCGCCGGCGCCACCCATGTCGGCGCGCAGGCACACCTGGGCGCCGTCGACGGGTTCGCCGTTGCGGGTCACCTTGAGGTGGTACTGGGCGAGCACCACGCTGGGAACCTCGTCGATGGTGGCCGAATACGACGGGTCGAGCTTGGCCTCCTGCTGACACGAGCTGAAGGGGGGCCGGTTGAGCTTCTGGATGGCGACGAGAAAGGACACCACGCCGATGACGAACACGATGCTGAGCCGCCAGATGTTGCGCACCGCCACCTCCTGTCCCGCTCGGTGATGGTCACCCTACCAATGCCGTGTCGCGGCGAGGTCGACTCATGACAATGACCCCGAGGTCAGGCACCGCTCCGCCGGTGAGGCTCGTGCTCCTGGGCACGGCCGGAGGACCCCTTCCGTCGCCAGTGCGATCGGGGATCGCCCAAGCCGTCGTAGTGGGCGACCGGGTCCACCTGATCGATTGCGGCAGCGGGGTCACCCGCCAGCTCCGGCGGGCCCGCCTCTTGCGCAATCTGCACCAGGTGTACCTGACCCACCTACATTCCGACCACGATTGCGACTACTTCAACGTCTTCCTCCTCGGGTGGCCCATCCTCCAGTGGAACCCTCCCGTGCACGTGTTCGGGCCGGGCTCGGCCGGCGGACTGGCGGGGATGCCGGCCGACCTGCCCGACGAGGCGGCGTTCCCCGTCGTGAGCCCCGATCAGCCCACGCCCGGCCTCATCGAGAGCACCCGGCTGCAGTTCGCTGCCCATGCATATGACCTCAACGTCCGGCTGCGCGACTCCGGCCGCCAAGACCTTCGCAACTTCGTGGTCCCCCACGAGATCGACGTGCCGGCCGACGCCGGCGCCAGTGGACCCGACCGGGTGGCGCCGACGATGAGCCCGATCGTGGTCAGCGAGGCCGACGACATCCGGATCACGGCCATCCTGGTGCAGCACGCCCCGGTGTTCCCGGCCTTCGCCTTCCGTTTCGACACCGACCGCGGCTCCATCGTGATCTCGGGCGACACCGCCCCGTGCGCCAACCTCACGGCGCTGGCCACGGGCGCCGACATCCTCGTCCACGAGGTGTTCGACGACTCCACCGACATCCAGTGGGGTCCCACCGCTGAACAACGCACCCGTGAACGTCGCCAGCACGAGCACCTGGTCAACTCCCACACGCCCGTAAGCGCCATCGCCAAAGTGGCCGCCGAGGCCGGCGTAGGCCGAGTCGTGCTCACCCATTTCGTCCCGTTCCAGGACGACCTTGCTGACGAGCACTGGTTACGACAGATCGGCCCGGAGTTCGACGGCGAGGTGGTGGTAGGCCAGGACCTGGCCGAGTTCGCGCTTTGACCTCGTCGAGGCTGACCCGGATGACGCCATGGACCCGGTGACCCTGGCCGACCTGGTTGAGGCCCAGGTGGCCCGCTCCCCTGCCGCGGTGGCCGTGGTGGGCGCCGATCACTCGCTCACCTACGCCGATCTCGATGCCCGGGCCAATCGCCTGGCTCACCATCTCCAGAGCCTCGGCGTGGGGCCCGACGTGACCGTGGCCACATGCCTGCGGCGCTCCCCGGAGATGGCCGTCGCCCTCCTGGGCGTGCTCAAGGCGGGAGGGGCGTGCGTCCCCCTCGACCCCACCTACCCCACCGACCGTCTGGCGGCCATGCTCCACGATGCCACCGTGGGTGCGTTCGTCACCGAGAAGGGGCTGGCCCATCGCTTCCCCGCCGTGGATGTGGTCGATGCCCCCGTCGTGGTCGTCGATTCGGAGTTGGCCGACATCGCCCGCCAACCCTCCACCGTTCCCGGACGCCGGGTGTCGGGCCAGCACCTGGCCTACGTGCTCTACACGTCGGGGTCCACGGGCGAACCCAAGGGGGTGATGCTCACCCATGCCGGCCTGGTCGAGCACAACCTGGCCGTTTCCGCCCTGTTCGAGCTCTCCGAACGCGACCGCGTCCTGCAGTTCTGCTCCATCAGCTTCGACGTGAGCGTCGAGGAGCTGTTCCCCACCTGGGCCACCGGCGGCACCGTCGTGCTCCGCCCCGACGACGCCCCCCTGCTGGGCCGGAGCTGGCTGGCATGGATGCAACGCCACGAGCTCACCGTGCTCAACCTGCCCACGGCGTTCTGGCACGAGTGGGTTCGCGACCTCGAGGCGCTGGGCGAACGCGTACCCGACTCGGTCCGGCTCACCATCGTCGGAGGCGAGCGGGTGCTGGGTTCGGCCTACCGCACCTGGCTCGGCGTGGGGGGCGACGGCATCCGCTGGCTCAACGGATACGGACCGGCCGAGGCGAGCGTGACGGCCACGGTGTTCGAGACCCACGGGTGGTCACTCGCCTCGGGCACCAAGCCGGACTTCGAGGGCGACCCCCCGATCGGTCGACGGGTCGCCGGCGCCACCACTTATCAGCTCGACGACCGAGGTCGACCGGTCGGGGCCGGCGACGAAGGTGAGTTGTACGTCGGAGGCCCCGGCGTGGCCCGCGGCTACCTGAACCGTCCCGAGCTCACGGCCGCCGCCTTCGTGCCCGACCCCTTCACGGCCATTCCGGGCGCCCGGATGTACCGCACCGGCGATCTCGTCCGCGAGCTGCCCGGAGGTGACCTCGAGTTCGTCGGTCGTCGAGACCACCAGGTCAAGATCAGGGGCTACCGGGTCGAACCCGATGCCGTGGTCGCCGCGCTCGACAACCACCAGGCGGTCACCGAGGCCGTGGTGGTGGCACGTGACGACGGCCCCGGCGGCCGGCGACTGGTGGGTTATGTGGTGACTCCCGACACATCGGTGTCCTCGGCCGAGCTGCGTCGCTTCCTCGCCGAACAGCTGCCCGCCCACATGGTGCCGTCGGCCTTCGTGAGGCTGGCCTCGCTTCCGCAGACACCCAACGGCAAGGTCGACTACCACGCCCTGCCCGTCCCCACGGGCGTCCGCCCCGAGCTCGACACGCCCTGGGTGGCACCACGAAACCCGGTGGAGGACCGCCTCACCTCTATCTGGACCCAGGTGCTGGGGATCGACGACCTCGGCATCGACGACGACTTCTTCGACCTCGGTGGCCACTCGCTGCTGGCTACCCAGGTGGTAAGCCAGGCCCGTGAGGCGTTCGGCCGCGACCTCGCCCTCCAGGCCATCTTCGAGACGCCGACGGTGAGGGGATTGGCCGCCGCCCTCGGAGCCGACGGTGAGGGCACGGGGTCGGAGCAGCCGGCATTGCGTTCGGGCACGCAGCCGGCGCTCGTGGCTCACCCGCGCCGCCCCGGCGACAGGGCCCCGCTGTCGCTGAACCAGGCCCAGATGTTCGAGCTCCAGCTCGGCGCCGATCCCCCAGGGCTCTACAACGTGACCGCCCAGCACCGTTTCGCCACGCCCGCGATACCCGACACCGTCGCCGCGGCCCTTCACGAGCTCGTCGCCCGACACGAGACCCTGCGCACGCGGGTGGTCGTTCAGGCCGACACCGCCTGGCAGGTGGTGGAGGATGCCGCGTCGGTGCCGCTCCTGGTCCACGACCTCTCGTCGGCCGCCCCGGACGACCTGGAAGCGACCCTCCGACCGCTGGTGGCCGAGGCCGACGCCGTGCCGTTCGATCTCACGACCGCACCGCTGCTCCGCGCCCACTTGTTCCAGCTGGGCGACCAGGGCAGCGAGTTGGTGGTCACGTTCGATCATCTGATCTGTGACATGACCAGCATCTACATCTTCCTCGACGAGCTCAGCGCCATCTACGAGGCGCTCGTCGGCGGCCGCCGGGCCGAGCTGCGCCCTCCAGCGGTCCAGTACGCCGACTTCGCCATCTGGCAGCAGTCGTGGCTCACCGAGGACCGCCTGGCTGCCCAGTACGACTACTGGCGGGAGAAGCTGGCCGACATGCCGATGGGATCGGCGGTGCCCTTCGACCACCTACCCGAGGTTCCGAGCCGCCGGATCGGCCACCGGAGCTTCGCGGTGTCGGCCGACACCGGTGGCCCGTTGCGGCAGCTGGCCCGCTCGAGTCGGGCGACGCCCTTCGTCGTATGCCTGGCCGCCGTCGACGCCTTGCTGAGCCGGGCCGGGGGTGTCACCGACCTCGTCCTCAGCACCACCCTCAGCGGCCGGCAGCGCAACGAGCTGGAGGGGGTGATCGGCATGTTCGCCGGGATGAACAGGATCCGCACCGACCTGTCCGGCGATCCCACCTTCGCCGAGATCGTCGGCCGGGCCCGGGAGACGGCGATCGGGCTCTTCGATCACCAGGACATTCCCTTCATGCGCGTGCGCAAGGCCCTCTTCCCCGACTTTCCCATGCAGCGGAGCTGGATCGAGACGGCCAAAGCCATCCCCGTGGAGTTCCTCTACTTCCATGCCGCTCACGACCATTGGGCGCCGGGCTCGGCTGTCGTCGAGCGTCCCGGTGCCGATACGGGCGCCGATCGGCTCTTCGTCCGGGGCCAGCTCCACCCGCTCGGCGTCACCATCCTCGACGACGGCGAGCAGATGTGGGGCGAGTTCAGCTACAAGCTCGATTTCTACGACGAGGCCACCGTCGACACCCTGGCCGAGGGCCTGGACCGCCTACTCACCGCAGTCGGCGCCAACCCCGACCTGCGCCTGTCCGAGCTACCGGTCCCCGAACTACTCCGCCGGTAACGCTTTCATCCACGCGGCGACAAGGCTGACAAACTCCTCGAGCTCGCCGACCCTGTCGAGGAAGCCCACGACCAGACGATCATCGACATCGGTATAGCCGTGGACGAGCACGTTCCGAAAGCCCACGGCCCGCGCCATCGTTTCGGCCAGGTCGACATCGAGCACCTCATGGGAACCCAGCAACCGCAGGGCCTCGGCGTTCGACTCCGGTGGCCCCCAGCCTTCCGAGGAACAGAGGTGCTGGGCGACATCGAGGCATCCCTCGATGGCCGTCACGAAGACGTACTTGACGGCTGCCAATCGGTCGAAATCGGCAGCGAGGCAAACGCGGTCTCCAGCCGCCCTGGTGGCCAGGTAGGAGATGTCCTCCGTGATGCGCTGAAGCAGGCGGCGGACCCGCCGGCCGTCAACCATTAGCGCGGCTGGTGAAGAACAGCCTGTCGAGTCGACGCTGTCGGTCTTCCTCGTCGAGGTAGATCAGCCGCGTCCGGGCCTGCCATTCGACACGAGCGGGGGGGTCGTCGTCGAAGAGCAACACGCCGTGTAAAGCAACGCGTCCGGCCAGCTCGAGCGGTGCCGAGTCAAGGATCAGAAGGTCGATCCCGTCGGCAACCCCGATGTCCCAGGGCGCCGGAGCGTCGGCCCCCCACCACGCCGCTACGTCGAGGTCGGAACCGGGTGGCCCATCGCCGTCCGATCGGCTGCCATGCACGAACGCAAAGCGCGCCCCCTTCCGGCGGAGCACGTCCACGACAGCGTCTCTGCCCTCCGTCTCCACCTACACATTCTGACCGCACCCGGCGATCGGTGGGTGAATCAGCCTGGGTTTGCGCCATAACGTCTCGCGATTGATGCCCTAGCGTTTGGCGCACCGATGAGTTCTGAGGCCACACCCCGTCCTACGGCGACATGACACCCGACCCTGACAGCCGAGGAACCACATGAACCTGCGATCGCCTCTGGCCATCGAGGCCACCGGCCTGGCCAAGTCGTACGGCGACACCCGTGCCGTCGACGGCGTCGACCTGGCCGTGCGCAGTGGTTCCATCTACGGCGTGCTTGGCCCGAACGGCGCCGGCAAGACCACGACGATCCGCATGCTGGCCACGTTGATCCGCCCCGACGGGGGCAGCGCCAAGGTCCTCGGTCACGACATCGTCACCGAGGCCGATGACGTGCGCAGCCTCGTAAGCCTGACCGGCCAACTGGCCTCGGTCGACGAGGCCCTCACTGGTCGCGAGAACCTCATCCTCATCGGCCGCCTCCTTGGTCTCAAGCGCCCGGCGGCGAAGCAACGCGCCGGCGAGCTGATCGACGCCTTTGGCCTCGCCGAGGCCGCCGGCCGGCTGGTCAAGAACTACTCGGGCGGGATGCGGCGTCGGCTCGACATCGCCGCCAGCATCGTGGTCACCCCCGAGTTGATGTTCCTAGACGAGCCAACCACCGGCCTCGACCCCCGTTCCCGCAACCAGGTCTGGGGCATCATCCGGGCCCTGGTGGCAGAAGGAACCACGATTCTGCTCTCCACCCAGTACCTCGAGGAGGCCGACCAGCTGGCCGACGGGATCGCCGTCATCGACCACGGGAAGGTGATCGCCGAGGGCACGCCCGCCCAGTTGAAGGCCTCGGTGGGGTCCGGCGCGCTGCACGTACGCCTGCTCGACCCCGAGCAGCGGCCCCAGGCCGTGCAGATGCTCGAACGCACACTCGGGCCCGTCACCACCGATGCCGACCCGGCCGGTCTCTCGGTGTCGTGCTCCGCCGCCGATCGAGCCGCCGTCGCCGTTGCCGAACTGGCGCACGGCGGCGTCCGGATCGCCGACTTCTCGCTCGGCCAGCCGAGCCTCGACGAGGTCTTCCTGGCTATCACCGGCCATCCCGCCGAAGAACCCTCCGCCGAGGAACCGGACCGCTCGGAAGAGGAGCGGGCATCATGAGCGCCACCGAGTTCTCGACGGTCGCCGACGAAGCGGCCGTCCGCCAGGCGATCTCGTCGACCTCCCGCCCGCCCCGGGCCAACGCGGTGTCGGCCTCCCTCACCTTCGCCTGGCGAGGGATGCTCAAGGTCCGACACGTCCCCGAGCAACTCCTCGACGTCACGATCACGCCGGTGATGTTCGTGCTGATGTTCACCTACATCTTCGGCGGGGCGATCAGCGGCTCGACGGCCCAGTACCTCGACTACATCCTCCCCGGGATCCTGGTGATGTCGGTGCTCTTCACCACCGTGTACTCGGGAATCGCTCTCAACACCGACCTGACGAAGGGCGTCGTTGACCGCTTCCGCTCCCTGCCCATCTGGGGGCCCGCTCCTCTGGTGGGCTCGATGCTCGGCGACACCGTCCGCTACGTGGTCGCCGGAACGGTGATCATCGTGCTCGGTGTGATCCTCGGCTACCGCCCGGGGGCCGGCGTGATCGGCGCGGTCGAGGCACTGGGCCTCGTGGTGGTCTTTGCCTTCGGCCTCTCGTGGTTCTTCACGACCCTCGGACTACTGTTGCGCTCGCCGAGTGCGGTCATGAACGCCGGCTTCATGGGGATCTTCCCCCTCACGTTCCTGTCGAATGTCTTCGTCAACCCCGACACCCTCCCGTCCGGGCTCAAGGCCTTCGTCGACGTCAACCCGGTCTCGATCCTGGCGACCGCGTCGCGCGGGCTGATGGAGGGGAACGCCGAGGCGGGCGACATCGCCCTGGTCCTGGCCGTGGCCGTCGGTTTGACGGCGGTGTTCGCACCGCTGACGACGCGCCTCTACCGCAAGAACTGAGCCGTCAGGCCGCGGCCCGGGCCGCCGTCACCGTCGACAGCGGCAGTTCGAACGTTCGTGCTATCCGGTGGGGAAGGTCCTGTCGCAGCCATCGGGACAAGCCCGGCGGCAGCGTGGAGAGGATGATCTCGTCGAATGGTGGGACGTTGAGCATGGCGTCGCGGATGGCGTCCATCGGCCGCCCGTCGCCCACCTCCCCCTCCATGTCGGCCCCGAGGGCGCGGAACCGGTCGAGGGCGGCCTGAAGCCGTTGAACGGCGAACGCCCGGTCGTGGCTCTCCGTCTGCCAGGGAACGTCGGGCGCATGGGTGGCAGGGACGACGAGGTGGAAGTGACACGGACCGCCGGCGAGACAGTCGCGGATCCGGACGAGCAACGGGTCCCCCAGAAGCGTCTGGTTGGCGACAACGAGATAGCGGCGCATGTGGTCCCCTGTCCTCCTCCCAATCGTACGCCTACGCCGCCGGTTCGTACAGGGGTCGGGGACCACAATTTCCGGCGCGCCGCTAGCATCGGACCATGGCAGGAGTGGAGGCACAGGAACCGGTTGCGGTGGTGACGGGCGGTGGCCGGGGCATCGGCCGGGCCGTCGCCCTGGCCCTGGCGGCAGCCGGTCATCCCGTGTGCGTCGACGACACGGGCGTGGCCCTCGACGGCTCGTCGCCCGACCCGGGGCCGGCCGAGGCCGTCGCCACGGAGATCCGCGCCGCCGGAGGATCGGCGATGGCCACCGACGTCGACGCCCGTTCCCGGGCGGGGTCCGAGAGGCTGGTGACCGAGATCGAAGCCTGGGCCGGTCGCCCTCCTACCGTGCTCGTGCATTCGGCCGGCACCCTGGGCGACGGCATGGTGCACAAGGCCTCCGACTACGACGTGGCCGAAGTACTCGACTCCCACCTGGGCGTGGCCGTCCAGCTCACCCGGGCCATGGCCGCCCCCATCCGCTCGGTTCGCTACGGCCGCATCGTGTACGTGGGTGGTGCCGCCGGCCTGGTAGGAAGTGTCGGCCAGGCCGCCTATGCCGCCGCCAAGGCCGGCCTGTTCGGGCTGACCCGGGCCGTGGCCCTGGAGATGGCCGGCCGCGATGTCTGCGTCAACTACCTGGTGCCGTTCGCCTTCACCCGCATGACCGAGTCCATCTCGCCGGTCACCGACGCGCTCCGGGCTTACCTGGAATCGGCGCCCCGCGCCACGCCCGCCGACATCGCCGGCGTGGCCGAGTGGCTGTGCTCACCGGCCGCGGCCGGTGTCACCGGCCAGGTCGTGGGGGCGAGAGGGGCGGCGGTCACGCTGTGGTCGCAACCCCGGCCCCTGATCGAGTTGGTGGACCCGGCGGGGTGGGATGTGGCCAACCTGGCATCCACGGCCCGGCCCGCCCTCGAAAAACATCTAACCCCACTCGAATCCGAGTTCGACCTCTTTGGCGGACCGCCCCACGCCGTCGGAAAGGAGCTGTCATGACCGTGTTCACGACCGATCAGCCCTTCACGACCACGGTGGCCGATGCCACCGAGGCCCAGGCCCTCGGCGACGAGTACGTCGTTGCGGTAGGCAAGGTGATTGCCAGCCACGTCCGAAACGAGTTGGCCGGCGCCACCGTGTTCGACGAGCCGGCGATCGCACTGGCGCCCGGTCCCCAGGAGAAGTGGCTCGCCTGTCGTATCGCCATGGAGGAGTACGGCCACCACCTCAAGTTCAACCGTCTGGCCAACGAGCTCGGTGTCGCCGATCCCTTGGCCGGCCGGCCTCTCTCGGTGTTCGAGTTCGAGCTGCAGTCGTGGGTGGAGTTCATCGTCTTGAAGGCCGTCGTCGACCTGGCCGAGGTCGTGCTCATGGAAGACCTGCTCCAGAGCACCTACCTGCCGCTCCGGAACCTGGCGGCCAAGCTGCTCCCGGAGGAACGGTTCCACGTGTCGTTCGGACGAGCCCGCACCACCGAGGCGCTGAAGGACCCGGAGCGGCAGCCCGAGGTCCAACGTGCCCTCGACGACCTGGTGCCGTTCACCCTCCCGTTCTTCGGCCGGAGCGTGTCGACCAACAACGAGGCATTCCGGCGCTGGGGAATCAAGCGCGACACCAACGACGGGGCGCGCGCCCTGTTCATCGAACGGGCCCACAACTTCGCCCGCGACCTCGGACTCGAGTTTCCCGACGTCGACCCGACCTGGAACCCGTGACACCCAACCCGTGACCTGGCACGCCGTCGACGGTGCCGGCCTCGCCCTCGCCACGGGTCGCCCTCCGCAGCCGCCCGGGGCCACGTCGCCGGCAGCCGCCCTCGCCGCCGCCCCGGTCGCCACCTGGCCGATCACCACGGTGGCCGACGACAGGCGGCGGGTCGACGTGGCGGAAGCCCTCGGGCCCGGTGGGACACGGGTGGCCGTCCTGCTGGAGCACATCGCCACCCATCCGTCGCCACCGCCCGACCTCGACCTCGCCGCCCTGGCTCGGGCCACGCCGGGTGGCCCCGTCGCCCACCAGCTGGTGGCCGTCGGCCTGGCGGAGGCGGTCAAGGCCACCGCCCACGTCGACAAGGCCTGGTTGGCCGTGGTCGACCGCTGCCGAACGGAGGCCCGCGCCCCGCTGGTCGCCGCCGGCCGGGGCACCGAGCTGGAGGCAGCCCTGCATCTGGCCATGCTGCTGGCCACCGGCCCTGTCGACGAAGGTGGACCGGCCGAGGCGAGAGTGGCCTCGGGGGCCCGGCTCTGGTTGCTGGGAGGAGCCGTGGCCTGGGCCCTTGTCGACGACGATGTCGACCCCTTCGAGTCGTGGGGCGACCTGGTGTCCTACGGGATGTGGCCGGTGGGCCCCGTCGACGGCCGCCTGGTCGTGGGCATCGACACGACGACGGACTCGGGACCGCAGACGTTCCCGTTGACGACAGCGAGAACCTGACGGCATGGCCAACCTCGCTGCGGTGATGGCGGAACGCGCCCGCCGGCAGGGCTTCTGGTCGGCCCCCGCGTTCGTTGTGGACGAGCGCACGTGGACCCACGCCGAAGTTCATCAGGGCGCCGCCCACACCTCGACCCTGCTGGCGGCCGAAGGCGTGGGACAAGGCGATCAGGTGCTCATTGTCGCCGCCGACGGCATCGAGGCGGTGTGGGCGTTCCTCGGCACAGTCCGCCTCGGAGCCATCGCCATCCCGGTCAACCCCCGGCTCACGGCCGACGACCACGCCGGCCTGGCTGCCGACGCCTGCCCGGCGGTGGTCGTGTGTTCCGCCGACCTGGCCGACCGCTTCGCCGGCCCCGCACGGGTGCTGCGG
This sequence comes from Acidimicrobiales bacterium, assembly GCA_038238185.1. GTDB lineage: Bacteria > Actinomycetota > Acidimicrobiia > Acidimicrobiales > AC-14 > DATAQC01. The sequence goes on along the minus strand of JBBRXY010000027.1, from coordinate 10,731 downwards.
ACCGAGGTCCTCGCCGCGACGGTTGCCGAGTCCGTGGCGGAGGATGCCGATGCCGACGTGGCCCTCCCGGTCGAGGTCGGAGGCGACGAGCCGGCCTACGCCCAGTACACGTCGGGAACGACCGGACAACCCAAGGCCGCCGTTCACCGCCATGGCGACCCCCTCGTGTACTTCGGGGCCTTCGCGGAAGGGGCGATCCGCATGGGCCGCGACGACGTGGTCTTCTCCGTTTCCAAGCTGTTCTTCGCCTACGGCCTCGGCAACTCGCTGTTCTTCCCCCTGCTCTCCGGATGCCGTGCCCTCCTCCACCCCGGCCCGCCCCGTGCCGACACCGTGGCCGGGCTGGTCGAGCGCCACGCCGTCTCTGTCCTGTTCAGCGTGCCCACCTTCTACGCCCGCCTCGTGGCCACGGCCGAGGCCAAGGCATTCTCGTCGCTACGGGTCGCGGTGTCGGCCGGCGAAGCCCTCACCCCCGTGCTCGCCGAGCGGGCCCGGAGGGTGCTCGGCTGCCCGATCCTCGACGGCCTGGGCTCCACCGAGGTGGGCCAGACCTTCGCCAGCAACACCCTCGGCGCCCAGCGCGACGGCACCGTCGGGCACGCCCTTCCGCCCTACCAGCTGAGGGTGGCCGACGACGCCGGTAGCGACGGGTGCGTCGGCCAGGCCGGGACCCTCTGGGTCAAGGGGCCCACCATCCTGATCGAGTACCTGGGGCGGCCCGAGGCGACCGCCCAGGTGATGCGGGAGGGCTGGCTGTGCACGCACGACCGGGCCGCCATCGACGCCGACGGTTTCGTACACCACCTCGGTCGCGTCGACGACATGGAGATCGTCGGCGGCATCAATGTGGCTCCCCTCGAGGTGGAAGCCGTGCTCGTCGCCCACCCGGCGGTCACCGAAGTGGCGGTCGCCGGTGTCTGCGACGCCATGGGTGCCTCGCGCCTGGAGGCCTTCGTGGTGGTGGTGCCCGGTGCGTCCGACGGGCCCGACCTGGCCGACGACCTGGTGGCCCTGGCCCAGCAGAGCCTGGCGCCCCACAAGGTGCCCCGGGTCGTCCACCTGGTGGACGCACTTCCCCGGACCCCGACCGGCAAGCTACGCCGGTTCCTGCTCCGCACGGGAACCTGGGGCGATAGCGGATGAACGGGCCAGGCGTTCGGCGGCCAGGTCGGCGGCGAGGGTCGCGATGGTGCGGTTCCGGGTGACCTGTTCGTCGGCGATCTGGAGACCCGTGCCAGCAGCACGCGCCAGTGCGTCGAGAAAGGAGAACGCCTGCCAGTAATTCTCGTGAGGGTCGACGGTGTCGGCACCGACCACGCCGGCCCACAGCGAGGCCAGGATCGCCTTCTCGGCCCCACCCGACGAATCGTCACCGCCGGCGCCGACCACTTCGGCCGGCCAGGCGTAGCCGGGAAGTTGCGACCAGAGGAACACCCGCAACGGGCCGGGACCCGGCGCCTCGTCGCCCTCGGCCACGACGTGGGCCACCAGCCGTGGCGAACCCCGGTCGTCGTCCCGAACCACGACCTGGACATCGGCCACGCCCGGGCTTTGACGCAGGACGGTCTCGACCCTGGCCCGGTCGATGGTGAAGCCTCGGAGCTCGACAGAGTCGGCCACCGCGCCGACCACCTCGACGCGGCCGTCGGGCAGGAACCGGGCCCGCTGGGCGGTGTCGTACAGGCCGGACCCTGCTCGCGCCAGGCCCTTTCCCCCCACGTGGAGCACACCGGTGACCTGAACGGGAAGCGGCGCACCGGAGTGGTGCAGCACATGGGCCGTGACGTTGGCCATCGGCCGCCCGATGGTGACGCGTTGGCCCTTCCCCGGGGTGGGGTCGACGGTGGCCCCGAACCCGCACTCGGGGGGCCCGAAGAGCACATGGCCACGGACCCCTCGCAGGCTTCCGAGGGCCGACCATGTCCGGTCGTCGACCGCGGCGCGCGACCCGACGACGAGCGTGGGCTCGACGGCCGGCGGGTCCCGGGCGTCCAGGGCCTTCTGGAACCCGGCGGCGACCAGGGCACGGAACTCTTCGGGCCCGACGTCGACCATGTCAATCTCGGCGTCGGCCAGGAGGGATACCAGCCGGTCAGGGCCCGCGGCGGGATCGACAACGCGGAGCGTGTGGCCAGCCGCGAGCGACACGAGTTGGCGGACGAAAGCGTCGTCGGTGGGCTTGGCGGACAGGTACGTGACGAGGTCGTGCTCGGACGGCCAGACATTGCCACGCAACCCGGTGAGGAGGTTCACCACGCTCCCGTGCTCGACGATCACACCCCGCTCCACCCGCGAGGCCCCCGACCCGTAGAACACCATGGCCACGGGCCGTGGGCCGGGCGGCAGCACCCCGGGGGCGGTGCCGACATCAGCCGGCGTCGACTCCGGGGCATCGACGTCGACGAAACGGACGGCTGACGGCGGGCCTGGCGGTCGGAGGCCACTGCGGGCGACCACCATCGTGAGCGAGGCGTCGTCGATCACGAACTGCAGGTGGTCGGCGTCGTCGCCGGGATCGATGGCGACGTAGGCGGCCCCCGCCTTCCAGATCGCCAGCACGGCCACCACGCAGTGCTCGGATCGCTCCAGGCAGACCCCGACGAGCGATCCTCGTTGCACGCCGGCGCCGGCAAGTCTCGTCGCCAGGTGGTCGACCCTGGCGTCGAGCTCAGCGAACGTGATGTCCTCGCTGCCGGTCCGCACGGCCACCCTGGCCGGCGTGCGGGCGGCCTGGGCCCCGATGACCTCGTGCACGCACCCGTCGACGGCGACTCCGTCGTCGGTGTCGTTCCACCGCTCGAGCTCGCCGCGCTGGTCGTCGTCGAGCATGCCGAGCTCGGACACCGGACGAGTGGGGTTGGCGACGATCTCGCCCAGCAAAGCCACGAAGTTGGCCAGGAGGCGTTCGGTGGCGGGCCCGTCGAACGCGCCGCGGGCGGTCAGCGACACGCCGTCGGCTGTCTCCACCAACGACAGGATCAGGAAGGTCCCCAGATACAGCCCCTGGCCCCACGGCTGGGCCGGGACCTCGGCTTCCGACGCGCCGGCGGAGAAGTGGGCGCGCGTCGTGGTGGCGCTCGTGTCGTACCCGCTCGTGACCACGCCGGGGAACACCACCTCGTCGAGCTGGGGCGTGACGCCCTGGAACATCACCCCCACGTAGGGAACCAGGCCATGCTCGGCCGCCGCCGGGCCCACCGTCTCCTGGAGGACGGTCTCGAAGGCGAGGTCCTGGTTGGGAAGGGCTCCGAGCACGCTCTCCCGCGTGCGGGACAACACCTCGGTGAAGCTGGGGTCACCGCTCATGTCCTGGCGGAGCAGGATCTTCTTGGTGAAGCAGCCGATCATCGACTCCAACTCGGGACGGTTGCGGTTGGCGACGACCGACGCCATCAGTAGGTCGGCCTGGCCCGTGTAGCGCTGGACGAGCGTCTCGAACGCCGCCAGCATCGTCATGAACGGGGTTGCCCGCCGGCTGCGGGCGAGCGCCCAGATGGCGTCTCGCAACGGCCGCGCCAGGGTCACGGACACCGGCCGCGCACTCGCCTGGGGAGAACCCTCGGCGTGGACGGGGTCGTCGATGGGGAGCTGGAGGCAGAAAGACGCTCCCGATAACCGGCGCCTCCACCACGAGAGCTGCGCCGTCCCGGCCGCGCCGGCCAGTCGCCGATGCTGGGCCCGAGAGAACTCGGCGAAGCCCGTCGGGAGATCGGCCAGCGGGGAGGGCTTTCCGGCCAATAGTGCGGCGTAGAGGACGGACAGCTCGTGACGGAACACGCTCACCGACCAATCGTCGTACACGCTGTGGTGGACCCTGAACACCACGACGTGGTCGTCGGGGCCGAAGCGGAACAGGGCCGCCTCGAACAGCGGCCCTACGGCGAGGTCGAAGGGGCGGCCGGAATGAGCCAGGGCGTCAGCCAGCGCCACGTCCTGATCCCCAGGGGACAGATCGGCGAGGTCGCGAACCGGCAGGGCCAGGTGGCGATGGCTCTCCACGACCTGAACCGGCCGACCGCCCCGTTGCTCGAAGTGGGTGCGCAGTGGCTCGTGACGGCGGACGATCTCGTCGAGGGCCGCCTCCAGCACCTCGACGGCCAGGGGGCCGCGGAACCGGCGGACCAGCGGAGGCAGGTTCTGGGATCCGGGAACGAAGTGCTCCTGCCACAACATGCCTTCCTGGGAGAAGGCCACCGGGACGTCCGGTGGACCGCCGGTGGTTGCCATGTCGCCCGATCGCTCCACGAGGGCGGCCACACCCGCTGCGGTCGGAGAGTCCCCGAACGCAGTCAGGTCGATCCGCACGCCGAAGGCGTCTTCGAGCAGGCGGAGCACCTTCACCGCCGCCATCTGGTCGGCGCTGTCGAAGAAGTTGTCGCCGGCGGCTACGTCGTCGCGACCCAGTACCCGCTGGAAGACCGCTATCACGGTCTCGAGGACGTGGGTGAGGCCGGCCATTCCCTCCCTACCGGGAGGCCAGCTCGGCCTGGAACCGGTCGTGGTACGGGGCCAGGGCCTCGGCCACCTCCGCGGACGAGAGGCCGAACTGGCTCAGGCCGTAGCGATGGGCGCCATGTCGGTGGCGGGGGTTGTCGGCCAACCACGCCCGCATCAACGCTTCCACGGCCTTGCCCAACGGGCTTCCCACCCGCTTGTACAGGCCGCGGAGCACAGCGACGGGGTCGTCGACCAGGGCTCGGTAGCTCACGTCGACGAACTGCTCCTCGCCAACCTCGTCCCGGACGGCCAGGGCCCGACCCATGGCCGCGCGGCAACGCCGCAGTGCATGGGCGCCGACGACCTCGGCCTGTACGTCGTCGCTGTAGGGCTGGCGGACGTTCATCACCAGGCTGGCGTAGGACGCCACCGCCTCGTCCGGGTCGCGGTGGCACACCACGACCGTCGCGTCGGGGAAGGTCTCGAACAAGGCGGCCAGGTAGCCCAGGTTGCTGGGCGACTTGAGCACCCAGCGGCGGTCGCCGCCCTCGCCGGCATGGAGTTGGAGGGCCTGGAGCTGCAGAACCCGCAGCTGGCCGCGGTAGAAGGTGTACTCCTCGGCGAGAGACGCTTCGGCCAGCCAGGCCGAGTAGTCGTCGGCGCGGAACATGTCGTCGAAGTGCTGGCTGGCGAAGGCGTTCTGGAAGAGGGCGTCGCACTCTTCGGGGCCCGTCGCCGTGGAGGCGTGGATGGTCCGGAAGTACGGAGTCAGGGCGTAGAGCCGTTCGAGCCAGACCTCGGCCTCGGCCACCAGTGCGGCTTCGTCGCGGCCCTCGGTACCGCTGCCCGGAGGGAAGGGTCGTAGGGCCTCCCAGAAGCGCAGCACCCGGTTGGCGGGATCGAGAGCCATGAGGTTGTGCAACAGGGTCGTGCCGGTTCGGGGGAGCCCGGTGATGAAGACGGGACGGTTGACCGGAGCGACCCGGATCTCGGGGTGGGCCTGGACGAATGCCTGGAGGGACAGACGGTTGCGCAGGTGCCTGATCACCACCTTGTGCAGGACGTCGCGCCCGACGGAGTTGAGGGAACCCGATCGCCGAGCCGACTCGGTGAACAGTCGCAGCGGCTCGGTGAAACCCATATCGCCGAAGTCCCACAGGCCCGACCGGTTGGCGGCTTCCTCGAGCACGGCGATGACATAGCGGCCTTCGTGTCCCACCACCTGGCGCCTAACTCGGCCGGAGGCGCTGGCGCGCCGGCTCGTCGGCGAGAACGATTGCGACCAGGGCGGCCCGGTCGACCTTGCCGATGACGGTGCGGGGGATCCCCTCGACCAGCGCCAGCTCGTCGGGAAGCTTGTGGCGGGCCAGTGACCGACCGAGGAACTCCCGCAGCTCGATGAGCGTCGGCGGTGTGTCGCTCGCGGGGACGATGCAGGTGCACACCGCCTCGCCCAGCACGGGGTCGGGGGTACCCACGACGGCGGCATCGGCGACCCCCGGGTGTCGGGCTGTCGCGGACTCGATCTCGGTGGGCGAGACCTTCAGCCCGCCCCGGTTCACCAGCTCCTTGAGGCGGCCGAGCACGTAGACCTGCCCGTCGGGGTCGACGCGCCCGAGGTCACCCGTGTAGTACCAACCGTCGGTGGCGGCGTCGGGGGCCTTCCAGTACTGCACCGGCCGGCGCGCCCCGAACGCCAACTCACCCACCTCGCCGGCCGCCATCGGGGTGTGGTCGAGCGGGTTCACGGCCCGGACCGAGCCGTCCGGAGGCGTGCCCTCGGGGCCGCTGAAGACCGTGCTGCCGACCGACCCCGACAGGATCTCGTCGCGGTCGACGGTGCAGGTCGTGAAGTTCTCGCTGCAGCCGTAGACGAAGAGGATCTCCACGCCGAGGCGCTCGTAGACACGCTCGGTGAGATCGCTGGGCAGGCTCGCGGCAGCCGACACGACCCACCGCAGGCGGCTCACTTCGTGGTCGCCTCCGTCGAGTGCAGCGAGGATCAGGTTGAGGTGGGTCGGCATGCCGGGCAACACGGTGACGCCTTCGGCGGCGACGACGTCGAGGGCCAGGCTCGGAGAGAAGCGCTCCATCAGCACCAGGCGGCCACCGGTGAGCAGGGTCATCAGACCCAGGCGCACCCCGAACACGTGGCCCATCGGCAGGAAGAGGAGCGTCACGTCGTCGGGTCCGGGGTCGAAGGCGTCGGCGAAGAACTGCATCTTGGCCCAGAAGGCCGGGAGGGTCTCCTTGACCGCCTTGGGGCGACCGGTCGTACCCGAGGTGAGGTGCAGCACCGCGGTGTCGTCGGGTCCGAGAGCGGGGGCGCCCGGACCACCTCCGTCGGAGTCGCCGGCCAGGATGTCCTTCAGGCACTCGTGGCCCTCGTGCTCGGGACAGACCTCGTGAAGGATCACCTTGGTCTCGGGCCGGGCCCGTCGGACGTCGCCCAGGGCGTCGAGCGCGTCGTGGGCATCCGACCACGGCTGGAAGGCCAAGACGCCCGCCTCGGTGCGGTCGACGAGCCAGGCCAGCTCGGAACCGGTGAGGTCGTTGTCGGTGCCCACATGAACGGCGCCGCACTCCCAGGCCGCGGCCACCACGACTACGTACTCGGGGCAGTTGCGGAACTGGCACACGATCCGGTCACCCCAGCGGACACCCATGCGCCGGTAGGTGGCGGCCAGGGCGTCGATCTGGCGCCCGAGCTCGCCGTAGGTGATGGTCGTCGTCCCCCGGAAGGTGATCGCCGGCCGGTCGGACCACTGCTCGCAGGCCTGGCGGAGCGTTGCGGCAAGGGTGCTCACTGTTGAAGTGCCCACGGGCCGGCGGGAGCGAAACAGCTCTCGGCGAGGGGTTCGAACAACGGCGAGAACCGGAAGTCGGCGTGCAGGGCCGACAGGTCGGTGGACGCCACGGCCGCGGGTACTCCGGCCTGGGCCAGCAACTCCTCCCACTTGCCGGCGGGGCTCGCCCGCAGGCGCTCGACGAGGCGGGTCTCGACCACGTCCCGAGGGCCGCCGTCGGTAGCCACCCCGCAGAGCTCGCATAGTTTCCTGAACGCGCCATCGTCGTCGGCGCTCACCACCAGGGTGCCGTCGGGACACTCGATGGGCCGGTCGAGAGGCCCCCAGACCGGCCGCCCGTGGCGGCGCCGCCCGAACTGACCTGAGGCATTCAGGCCGTCGAGCACGTGAGCCTGCACAGCCATGGCCCCTTGGAGCAGCGACGTCTCGACCCGACCGCCACGCCCCCGTTTCTCGCGACGGTAGAGGCCGCCGAGCATGCCTTCGCAGGTGACGAGGGCGCCCATGAAGTCAGCCAGCAGGACCCGGGTCGGTACCGGCGGCTCGTCCTCGGGGCACAGGCCGTTGCCGGCGCCGGTGAAGGCCTGCAGGAGGAAATCGGTGCCGATCAGGCGGTGGTCCTCGTCCCGACCACCCCAGCCCGACGCCTGCACGTAGACCAGACCGGGATGGCGGGCGGCGAGGTCGTCGGCGTCGAGGCCCCACTCGGCGGCCTTCCCCGGACGCCAGTTGTGCAGGAACACATCGGCGCCGGAGATCAGGTCGGCCAGTTCCCGGCGACCACCCGGCCCGGCCAGGTCGATCTCGACGGTGTGCTTACCCCGGTTGAAGCACAGGAAGAACGAGCCCACGTCCCCGGCGAAGGGAGGAACCATCCGACCGACGTCGCCACCCGGCGGCTCGACCCGAACGACCTCGGCGCCCAGCATCTGGCACAACAACCCGGCGAGCGGTCCCTGCATGCGGCTGGTGGCCTCGACCACCCGCAATCCCTCCAGGGGCAGTCCGGTCACCGCCTCCGGGACCCGTCCCTGACCCTGGTTCGCCGGCCGCTCGGGGCTGCCGACCATCTGGGTGACACTCGGGTCGCCCGCCGATCGCCCGGGATCATCGAGGACCTCCGGGTAGGAGCGCACCCGGCACAGGCTCACCCCGAACGCCTCGGCGGCGGCAGCTGCCTCGGCCACCGTATGAGCTCGCGACGCGCGGTGGAGACCCGGTGACAGCCGGCAGGTCCCCCGGTAGTAGCGCGCCCGGAACGCCGTCCATGCCCGGCCGAGCTCGTCCGAAGGTGCCCCGAGGCGCAGCCAGAATCCCTTCCACGCCTCGGCGTCGAAGACCTCGATCTCGAACCATTGGCCGTCGCTCGTCTGGAAGGGGGGCCCGGGGGCGGTACCGGCCCACGGAGGCACGACGTCGCCCACAGCAGTGGCCGCAGCCAGGTAATGAGAGAGGAGCATCAGCGTGCCCTGGAGCACGGAAGTCTCCATCCGGGCCACCGGCCGTCCCCGGTGACGGCCGATCTCGCCGGCCAGCACCGCCTGGGCGGCGAGCAGGCCGGTGGCGACAGATCCCGCCTCCAGCCCCAGGCGCCGGGGTCGGCCATCGTCGCGACCGTGCACGGCCATCAGGCCGCTCAGGGCCTGGACCACCGCCTCGCTGCCCGGTCGGGCCGCCACTTCGCTCAGAGGGCCGAACCAGGAGATGTCGCAGGCGACGGCGTCGTCACCCACGCCGAAGGCGGCCAGGCGCTTGGCGCAGGTCTGCGCGGCCAGAGCGGGGCCGGTTGTCTCCGGTCTGGTCACCTCGAGACCCGTCACGATCGTCCCGTCAAGTCGGTAGCTTCGGCGTCGCCCCCACCATGGCTGCATCGTACCCGTCCGGCCTGCGAAGGCTCCATCAGGAGACGACCAGGCCGAACCACGACCATCGGGTCGGTCACACGGCTCGGCCGAGGAAGGCGAGGAGCCTGGTCTGCTCGTCGGCACCCGGCGGGGGCTCGAGCTTGGGCCCGAAAACGCCCGACGTCCGCAGCATCTCGTCGAGGGGGCTCATCGCCTCGAAGATCTGATGGACCTCGTCGGGGTCGAGGCGCTCGTCGAGGCCGGCGGCGCGCGACAGGTCCCAGGTGTGAATGACGAGATCGGTGGAACCGAAACGGTCGATGGCCATCTCAAACGTCGCCCGGCCCAGCTCGCCTTCGTAGTCGAGAAGAGCGACCGCGGGATCGTCGAGTCCGGCCTGGATGGCGTCGCGCGAAGTCTCCCAGGCCCCGATCGGGTCTTCGGAGGCCGACGGACCGGGTGGTGCCTGGCGATCGACCATCCCCAGGAACAGCCCGGCGGCCTCGGCGACGTGGGCCACCACATCGGTGGCCGTCCATTCCTCGCAGGGCGAGGGACTCGACCAGCGGTCGGCGGGCACCGCCGTCACCCGTTCGGTGAAACCCGCAGCCAGACGACGGTACCGGTCTGAGATCTCGGTCATACAGAGACCCTAACGGTGCTACTTGACGTTGATGGTCCCCTTCAGCCCGTTGGCGTAGTCGGCCGCCTGGTGGGAGCCGTAGATGACCGTGGTGTTGGCGTTGGGGAAGGTCCAGGTGATGGCCTTGGACTGACCGGGCTCCACCTCGATGATGTTGGGCGTGTCGAGCATCGTCATGGGGTCCTTCCCCATAGCTCTCATGGTCTTCTCGTAGGCATCTTGGACCGTGGCGTCGCCAAGGACGAACTCGTGCACGACCGTGTCGCCGTTCGCCACGTTGAACGTCACCGTCTCGCCCTTGGCGACATCGATCGTCGACGGCTTGAACCCCTTGGCGTCGACCTGCACGTCGACCGTGCGCGCCGCCTTGGCCGCTTCGCCCGGGGCCCCGGTGCCGACAGCACTCTTGCCGCTACTGCTACTGCTGCTACAGCCCGCCAGGAGTGCCAACGGAAGCAGCCCACTGAGCATCAAACGTCGAAATCTCATGGTCGTTCCTCCCGCAGGGGCCGATTGTTCCGCGCGATCCAGTATGACCGACTCCTTGCCATTTGGGAAAGGATCCCCGTTTCGGGACCAAACGGGGGCTCTCCGGGGTTTGACACCATGAACCAAGGAGGAATGTTGGACAAGATCACCAAGACCGACGCCGAGTGGCGCGACGAGCTCACCCCCGAGCAGTACAAGGTGCTGCGCAAGGCGGGGACCGAGCAGGCATTCACCGGGAGGTACTGGAACACCCACGACGACGGCATGTACCACTGCGCCGCCTGCGGCGCCGCCCTGTTCTCCGCCGACACCAAGTTCGACTCGGGGACCGGCTGGCCCAGCTTCACCGAGCCGGCGGTGGCCGAGGCGGTCGAGGCCAGGCGCGACATCGGGTTCGGTATGGTCCGCACCGAGGTCCTCTGCCGGCGCTGTGGATCACACCTGGGACACGTCTTCGACGACGGCCCCGGCTCCACCGGCCAGCGCTACTGCATCAACTCCTGTTCCCTCG
>JBBRXY010000026.1:0-38475 GCA_038238185.1 Acidimicrobiales bacterium | reverse complement strand
CCTGAAGAGCCGGGTCTTCGACGAGACCGAGGAGGAGGCCGACGACAGGGAGAGCGCCGAGGACGGCACCGCCAACGGCCAGGGCGGAGCCAAGACCCACGACGCGTCCGCCCGGGAGGATGCTTCCGACCACGCCGACTGAGGAGAGGCCGGTCCGACAGCGCAGTGCAGTGCAGTAACCGAGCACCTGACGCAATGGCACACTCGAAGGATGCCAAGACTTCGTTCTCTGCTCGTCATCGCCACCATGCTCTCCGGCACCCTTGGCGGGATCGTGCTCTCGGCCCCGGCCGCCGGCGCAGCCGTGCCGGCCACGTTCGTCGACCAACTCGTCACCGCAGTGACCGCCCCCACGGCCATGGACTTCACCCCGGACGGGCGCCTGCTCATCGCCACCCAGCCTGGGCTCCTACGGGTGGTTCAGGACGGCGCGCTCCTACCCGCCCCGGCCATCGACCTGACGCCCAAGCTGTGTGGCAACTCGGAACGGGGCCTGCTCGGGGTCGCCGTCGACCCCCTGTTCACGTCCAACCAGTTCGTCTTCGTCTACTACTCGTTCAACAAGGCCGGCGACTGCGGCGTCAACACCGTCAACCGGGTGTCCCGCTTCGTCATGTCCGGGAACACGTTGAGCGGCGAGACCGTCCTCATCGACAACATCCCCTCGCCGGCCGGCAACCACAACGGCGGCGACCTCGAGTTCGGCAAGGACGGGTTTCTCTATGTGAGCGTCGGCGACGGTGGCTGCGACTACCCCGGAGGGACCCCGAGCGGCTGCGGCGCCGCCAACGACGCCTCGCGCGACCAGAACACCCTCGTCGGCAAGATTCTGCGCATCGACAAGAACGGCGTCGGTCCCCCGGGCAACCCCTTCAAGGCCACCGGAGCCGTCTGCGCCGCCGGCGGCACCACCGCGGGCGGCACCTGCCAGGAGACCTTCGCCTCCGGGCTCCGCAACCCCTTCCGGATGGCCTTCGACCCCAACGCCGCGGGCACGCGCTTCTACGTCAACGACGTGGGCCAGGCCACGTGGGAGGAGATCGATCAGGGAACCGCCGGCGCCGACTACGGCTGGAACGTACGCGAGGGCCACTGCGCCACCGGGTCCACGACCAACTGCGGAACGCCACCCGCGGGAATGACCAACCCCATCTTCGACTACGGCCGTTCCGACGGCTGTGTGACGATCACCGGCGGCGCCTTCGTGCCCAACGGTGTCTGGCCGTCCGACTACGACGGCAAGTACCTGTTCGCCGACTACGGCTGCGGCAAGATCTTCCGCCTCGACCCCGACGGCAGCGGCGGGTTCAACCGGGTCGACGTCGTCACCAACCTGGGGTCGGGGAGCGCCGTCGACCTCACTTTCGGCCCGTGGAAGGGCACCAAGGCGCTGTACTACTCGTCCTACGCGGGCGGTGGCCAGATCCGCAGGATCAGCCGCACGGTGGGAACGTCCGACGACTACAACGGCGACGGGACCACTGACATCGGTGTGTACCGACCGTCGACCGGCCAGTGGCTCCTCCGGGGACAGAGCGGCGGGGCTTGGGGAACGTCCGGCGATGTCCCCGTCCCCGGCGACTACAACGCCGACGGGCGCACCGATCTGGCCGTGTGGCGGCCGTCCACCGGCACCTGGTACGTGCAGGGGATCAGCACCACGGTGTGGGGTGCGTCCGGCGACATCCCCGTACCCGGCGACTACAACGGCGACGGCAAGACCGATCCGGCGGTGTGGAGGCCGAGCACCGGGACCTGGTACGTCCGGGGGCAGAGCGGCGGGGCTTGGGGAGCGTCCGGCGACGTCCCCGTGCCGGGCGACTACAACGGCGACGGCAAGACCGACCTGGCCGTGTTCCGTCCGTCGAACGGCGCCTGGTACGTCCGGGGGCAGAGCGACACAACATGGGGAGTGTCCGGCGATGTCCCCGTCCCCGGCGACTACAACGGCGACGGACGCGCCGACCTGGCCGTGTGGCGGCCGTCCACCGGCACCTGGTACCTGCGGGGGGTCGGCGACACGACATGGGGCGTGGCGTCGGACACACCGCTGACCTCCCCGAGCTGACCGGGACGGCAGGACCGCGGCACGCCGGCCGCGGCACCAACCGTGTCGCCAGGCTGTAGAAAGTGACGGGAATGCCCAAGACCTGGACACGTCACCGGTCGGCCCTGGCCGTGGCGGCTGTGGTGGTGGGTTTGGTCGCGGTGTCGGTTTCGCCGGGAACGTCGGCGGGAGCGGCGGAGGCGGTGACCGGACGCGGACGCATCTCCGCCAACATGCCCCTCGGCAATTCGCCGCCCGGTCTCGGGCGTGACGTGCCCGGACTCGCAGTCGACCCGGCCAACCCCGACCACATCGTGGAGGTCGACGAGGACTTCCTCCGGGGCCAGTGCACCTTCGGGGCCACCTTCGACGGAGGGAGAACCTGGACCCGCGGCGACCTCACCGTGCCCCCCGAGCTGGTGTCCACCGCAGACCCGCCCTCGCCGCCCTGCAACGCCATCGACTCGGCCGGCAACACCCATTTCGACCAGAGCGTGGCCTTCGGCTCGGGCGCCAACGTGTACACGACGTTCTCGTCGGCCAACGCCGTCGTCGTGTCGCACTCCCCCGACGGTGGGACGACCTGGACAGCAGGCCTGGTGGTCGTCGAGGCACCCCCCGTGTCCGGGGCCGCCGACATCCGGCCCCAACTGGCCGTGGAACCCAACCCCGGCGGCGACCGGATCTACCTCTCGGCCCTGGGAGCCGACGCTTCGGCGGGCGGTGCGCCACGCCTGGCAACGACGAGGTCCGACGACGGTGGAAGGACGTGGAGCCCGGTCGTCGACGCCCAGGGCGAGGGTGACCGGGTTCGCGAACCGGCACAACCGGCGGTCGGTCCCGATGGCGCGGTGTACGTCGCCTGGCACAGCTCGGCCGGGCCGTCGGCCGACCGCGTGGTCGTGGCCCGGTCGGACGACCGCGGCGCCACCTGGGCCCGCTCGGTGGTCGGCGAGAGTGCCGGTGACGGCTTTCCCTACCTGGTCGTGGACGGCGGAGGGGCCGTGGATCTCGTCTACGCCGGAGTGCCGGAAGGTCGATCCGATGTCTACTTCCAGCATTCGAGCGACCGGGGATCGACCTGGTCGAAGGCTGTCCGGGTGTCCGACCAAACCACCGTCGAGCGGCCCGTCCACCACCTGGTCCCCCGGCTCTCGGTGGCGGCGGGCGGGCGTCTCGACGTCGCCTGGTTGGACACCCGCAGCGGCTATGACCCGGTGCGCGACGCTCCGCTCGGCTTCGGCGACATCTGGTACTCGGTGTCCACCGACGACGGAACGACCTTCTCCACCAACCGGCGGGTCAACGACCACTCGATCAACCTCGGTCCCGGCGCCGCCACCCAGAGCGCCCTGGCCCGTCACGGCCCCGTGTTCGCCGAGCTCGGCGAGAACCGTCTCATGTTCGCCTGGGGCGACTCACGCAACGCCGGCGTCGGAACGGGGGTCGACGCCGACAGCCACGCCGGCAGCGACGTCTTCACGGCCACCCTCGACCTGGGCGCCACGGGACCCCTTCCGGCCATGGCCTTCGACGACCCCGGCCCCGAGAAGCTGTCGGTCGACCTCTCCCGGCTCGCCTTCCCTGGCGGCCCGGCCAAGGCCGGCAGTCAGCGCACCACCAGAGTCGTGCTCGTCAACGGCACCGACGACACCGGACTGGCCCTGGCCGCCGCCGTCCTGGCTCGGGCCAACGAGAGTCCCCTGCTGCTGGCCCGGGCCACCGACCTGACGTCCGACCAGAAGGCCGAGGTGGCACGCCTGGCGCCCGGAGGCGCCTACCTGGTGGGCGCGGCTTCCAGGCTTTCGGACAAGGTGGTGTCGTCGCTGGCCGAGGCGGGGGCCACCGACGCCCAACGCATCACCGCCAGCGACTCGACCGACACCGCCCGTCGCATCGCCGCCCTGCTCGACACCCGTGGACCCGCCGAGCGCGCCGCGCGCACTCCCGCCTTCGATGCTGCGGTGATCGTCAACACCCAGACGGGCGATGCTGCGACCGGGTCGGCCCTGGCCGCCGCCCTCCGCATGCCGGTGCTCTTCACCCAGCGCGACGCCCTCCCACCGGCCACGACCGCCGCCCTCGACGAGCTGGCCATCAAGACCACGCTCGTGGTCGGGGGCCCGGAGTCGGTGAGCAACAGCGTTCTGGCCGCCTTGCCCGGGGCGAAGCGCCTGGGCGGCGCCGACCCGACGGCCACGTCCGAGGCGGTGGCCGCCGAGGCCCGGGCTCGCAACCTGCCGTCGAACGTGGTCTACGTCAGCGACGGTGAGCGGCCCATCGACCAGGCGGCCATCGGCGCGGCGGTGGCCAGTGTCGGCGGACTCATGCTGGCCGAGCCCGACGCCAGTCCCGCCGCTGCTCGCCGCTCCCTCGACACCCTCGGCATCACACCGGTCGTCGACCGGCTGGTATCGGTGAAGAGCAATACCGCCGGCACCAGTACCGGAGTTCGCATGGCCCTCGCCCTGGTGATCCTCTTGCTCGGCATCGCCACGATCGTCGTCGCCCTGGTTCATCGCGCCGACCGGGACCCCGGGTCACCGTGAGCGGCGGGCGCTCCTCAGCGGCGGTCGCCCCCGAGGGCCACCGCCCGGGCCCACGCCACCAGCGGTACCTGAAAGGGGAGGCGGAGCCACGCCACGACCGGCGAGCCGAGGGGGAAGGGCCGGCCGGCCAGCCCGCCGTCGAGGGCCATCTGCACGTTGGCCGGAAAGACCGCGACCAGAACGGCGGCGGTCAGCCATCCGCCCAGGACACGGGTGCGACGGAACAGGAGCAGGACGGCGCACCCCAGCTCGGCGCCGCCGCTGAGACGGACCCAGAGACCGGCCGGACCCAGGAAATGCGGGACGATCTGCTCGTACGGCTCAGGGGCGAGGAAATGGCTGAATCCGGAGGCGGCCATGGTGACGGCAAGAGCGAGCGCTCCGCCGCGCCCGGCCCAGGGCCGGTCGGCGCCGTCGGGCGCGCTGTCGCCGGCAACGCCTGGCGCGGCCCCCTCCGGTGGCAGCAGCTTGCGCGTCATCCGCTTCTCATTCGGTGCACGGACACCTGGTGTATGTCCGTCCCGTCCCGGGAGACCTCCCTGGGGTCACCTACGCTCGGAGCATGGGGCGCCGCTGGGTTCCGATCGTCATCGTGGTGTTCGGCGGCGTGCTGGGCCTCGCCGTGGCCGGATTTCCGTCCCGTCGAAGCGATGCCCCGATCGAGATCCAGGCCGTGGCCACGACCACCACGTCCACGTCGGTCGTGGCCAAGCCGACGACGAGCACGCCGAGCACGACGACGACGCCCAGCCGTCCACCCGGCGAGGTTCGGGTCACCGTGGTCAACGCCTCCGGGATCGCCGGTACGGCCGGCCGGGTCGGCGTCGTCGTCAAGTCGGGCGGTTGGACCCTCAACGCACCGCGCGCCGACCGCAAGGCCCAGGACGAAACGGTGATCATGTACCGAGCCGGCTACGAGAACGAGGCCCGGGCCCTGGCCAAGGGGCTCGGCGTGGACCCCAGCGTGGCCGCTCCTCTCGACGCCGGGGTGGTCTCGCCCGAGGAGGCCGACCTGGCCGTGCTCGTCGGCACGGCCCTGGCCAAGCGCACCAACTGAGTCCTCGCCATCGTGCCCACCACCTTCGACCGGTCGGGCGGATGGCACGCCATTTCCACGCTGGGCCAACGGGTGGTGGGCGGCGGGCTCGTGGTTGGGGCCGGAGGCAACATCTCCGTCCGGACCGGCCCCGACGAGGTCCTGATCACCCCCAGTGGCTACCCCCTCGACGACCTCGGTCCCGACGACGTGGTCACCCTGGGCCTCGACGGACAGGTGCGACCGGGATCGGGATCGGAGTCGAGCCGGCCGTCGAGTGAGTCGAGCATGCATCTCGCCGTCCACCGCGCCCGCCCGGACGCGGCCGTCGTCCTGCACCTGCATCCCGCCCACACCAACGTCCTCGCCGCCACCGGTCACCCGATCCGCCTCATCACCACCGACCATGCCTACTACCTGCGGCGCCTGGCCCAGATTCCCTACCTGCATCCGGGAACGCCCGAGTTGGGCGAGGCGGTCGCGGCCGGGCTCGCAGACGCCGACGTCGTCCTGCTCACCCATCACGGCTGCCTCCTGGTGGCCCCCGACGTCAACCTGGCTTTCGAGCGAGCCGCCAACCTGGAGGCGGCGGCCACAGCCACGTTCCGCGCCCTGCTCCTCGGCGACAGGACCACGGCCTGTCCCCCGGAGTTCCTCGAGCGCATGCAGGCCCTCGAAGCCGAAGCGGGGGGACCCGTGTACGGGAAGCACGCCACGCCGCCCTTCACGGGCTGACTCGACCGAGGCGGAAATCGACGGGCGGCTACGGTTTCCGTCACGGCGTGGTCGAACCTTCGGCCCCCGGACCAGCGTGATGAGGTTGGCATGAACAGACTCGTGGTCAGGATCGCCCCGATCGTCGTGGTTGCCATCGTGGTGATTGCCGGTTGCGGTGGTTCGTCGAAGAAGGCGGCCCAGACCTCGACGACCGCCGCCGGCGGCAGCGGAACACCCGGGGCCGTCGCCGTCAACGCCACCGTTCCTCTCCCCAAGCCGGCCTGCGATTTCCTCAGCCGCGACGACATCGCCGGCGCGCTCGGCAATCCCGTGGGCGCCGCCACGGCGGCAGGCGAAACGAACTGCACCTGGGGAACGAGCGTCGACGGCGGGACGAGCCTCGACCTCACCGTCGTCAAGGCTGCTCCCGGCGGGAGCGCCGAAGCGTGCAAAGACCAGCGCAACAGCCTTCCCCGGGGGATCGACAGGGAGTCGGTCTCCGGCGTGGGCGACTCGGCGCTGTGGTTCGTCGACCAGTTGACGACGATCAAGCAGGGGCACTTCCTGGCCTGTTGGAACAACGGCGTGGTCGTGATCCTGGTCACCGGCGAGAAGGAGGCCGCCGCCCTCAAGGCCACGGCGTCGGGCCTGGCCGAAAAGGTCCACAGCCGCCTGACCTGAGCGTCGCCCAGGGTTCGGACAGGCCAGTCCGGTCAGCTGTCGTCGGGCCGGCGGACCACCACGACGGTGTTCGAGGAGCTCAACGGGTCGAAGCGCAGTTGCACCTTGTCGGGATCGACCGGCTTGGTGGGGGCCTCCTGCTCGATGCCCACGGTATCGACAGGTCGCGGATCGAACACCTGCCGCAGACCGAGGGCGAACGCCGCGGCCACCCCGGACGCGGCGACCCCGTTGGCCGTGTTGCGCGGCCTCCGTTCGGCCGGATCCTGGGGGCTTTCGCCGGCGGGATCCTGTGGACGGTCCTCCGTTGGCTCCACGCGCCCAACGCTACCCGGTGGTGCCCCACACCGTTCTGGTATCGCTGTGGCGGGTGGTTCGCGCCAACGGGCACCTGAGCAATCCGGAATTCGAGGCCCACGCTCGAGGCTCACTCGAGGATGCCGGCCGAGATCAGGCCGTCGAAATGACGCTGGACCTGTCGGGCGACGCCGCCGCCACGGCAGAGGACGCCGAGCTCGATGTTCTTGTCGTACGCGGCGTTGGTCATGTTGGCACTCGTGAGCAGCACATCCCGCCCGTCCACGATCACCGCTTTCGCATGAAGCCTGGCATCGGGCGGATCGCGCCGGTCGATGGGCCAGTGGTAGACCCGGAATCGGTCGTAGGCGGCCGCTCCGCCACCGCCCTGGAGCTTCTCCGGCGACTCGACGATGAGGCTGACGTACACCCCCCGTCCGACGGCAGCGTCCAACGCGGCGATGATCGCCGGGAGCTGGTATGCCGCGTAGCTCACCAGCGTGACCCGCTGGCGGGCCTGATCGATGAGCTGTCTCACCACCTCGGAGGTCAGTCGCACCGCCGCAACCGGTGAATCGGGGCCAGTCACGACCACCTCCACACGGGGGATGTCGGCCGTCCGGTGATCGGACCTCACCGCTCCCAAGGCCAACGCGATGGCGCTGCCGGCCACCTCGGGATGATCGGCCCACGCCTGGTTGAGCCGGTCCACCTCGTGACGGTGTGGAGCCGGCACCGACTGCCTCACCTTGTCCGGGTCGACCCCCGCCGATCGGTAGGCCTCGGCCAGGGCCCTCGACATGAGCCTGGCCGAGCGCGCCGGCGACGCTGGCGATCACCCCGGGCAGATCGCTCACCCGAAGAGCTCCAGGCCGGTGTGGCGGAAGGTTCGACGAGCGTCGAGCGGTCGAGGTAGCGGTTCCCGCGCTCACAGCTCGTCTCGGAGACGAGCAGGCAGGCGTGGCAGGCGGCGCCGTGGAGTGCGCTGGTGACGGCGTCGGGTTCGTGGTCGGCGCAGAGCGGGTCCGAGCTGCACAGCCCGGACCGTTCGAGTGCTCGTCGCAGTATCGGCCCCAGCTCCGACGACTGGCCGAGGTTGACCAGGCCGCCGAGGGTGCCTTCGGCGTCGGGTGCAGACGTGTAGAGGAGGATGCCTGCCATCGGATCGGGGCCTTGGTCTGGGCCACGGCTGTAGATGCGCTCGCTGATCGACGCCGACGAGTAGCCGCACTCGATGGCCAGCTCGTTGATGATCGCGTGGGACAACGAGTGCAGGAGGACGAATCGCTCGCCGGGCCAGCCGTCGGTTGGATCCAAACCCCGAAGTCGTCGCCAATCGCGATGGGCCCGGCGCAGGGCGACGAACATCGGGTTGTCGACTGCCTTCGCCTCCCATGCCTGGACCGCGGCTTCGTCAAGGCGAAGGAAGATCCCTTCGCCCCGGTTCTCCACGACCGGCACCCACGAGGCCGACCCCTTGGTCTCGAGTCTCACGACGGCACGGCCGTCGCCAGGCTCACCCGCGCTGATCCTCGTGAACCCGTACAGGGCGGTGACAACCCGTAACCGGTGAGCCAGGGTGACCCCAGCGAGTGTCGCGGTGAATTCGCCCGGGGCCTTGATGGGCTCGGCGTCGAAGTGCGGGGAGGTCTGGCCCTGCGAACCGATCGTGAGTGCCGCCCACTCCGGCCCGCGGACATCGTCGCCGGTGGCGGGCCTACCTCCGGCTCGGCGCGCTTCGATCGCGTCCCAGACCTCGTCGAGGTCGTGACCGGCGAACGCAGCGGCGAGCACGCGGTCCGACGTGAGGGCGTAAGTGAGCACCTCCTTCACCGGCATCTTGGCGAAGGCGGCCCAGTGGTCGTACACGAGCTGGCCGAGGGAGCCGCCACCGACGGGGAGGGAGAGCACCGACACGCTGCCGTTGAACCACAGGTTCGACGCCCCGAGCACCATGGTGCGAAGCTGCTCGGCACACGGCTCGGTGGCCAGGCCGAGGTGGGGGTGGCGTCCCCGGCACTGGGGCATGATCCCGGTGGCCGCGGGGCCGAACGCCTTGGCGAGCGTCGACTTGGCCCCGCACGACAGGCAGGTGACGAGCAGGTCGGTGGCCCGTCCGCCCGAGCCGATGTCGTTGACCCGCAGGATCGGGTTCGCGCAGGTGGCCACGCCGTCGTGGGCGAAGCGCACCCAGGGGAAGTCGTCGAGGTGCCCCTTGGCACACGCGGCCACGAACCGGGCCGCCACGGCCGGCGGCGGGCGCCTGGCTCGGTCGCAGTTCGGGTGGGTATAGCGGGTCCAGTCGATCCGGTGGGGATTGTGGTCGAGCTTCAGCGCGCCGGACGCGACGGGGAACAGCCGGTTGCAGCCCGTGCACCGCAGCCACCTCGGGAACACGGTGACGGGCACGCCGACGCGGGCCCAGTCGTCGTAGGGGTTGTTCGTCGTCTGCGGTTCGGCGGGCAGGGCACGGAGGGTCTCGACCTGCGCGCCGAGGCGAACCCGCACGGCGTCGAGGAGTCGATCCTCGGTGATGACCTCCTGTCGGGTAGTGTCCCAGCGGTCGAGCCCGCCGACCATCACGCTGAGATTCGGGAGGTCGATCAGCGAGCCGACGCCGTAGGAGTGGATGGCCTGACTCGGACGGATCGATCCCACCCGGACCGGGCCGTCGTAGGTGCCCTTGGTGCTCAATCGGTGACCTCGTCCGGGACGACCCCGGCGTGGTCGACCGGATCGGCGTCCTCGGCGGCCTGGGGCTCGTCGGCGCCCTCGCTATCGCCGGCTGACGCGGGAGGATCCGGGTAGTCGGCGGCCGGGTCGTCGGATGGGTCGTCGTCGCGCATCAGGAGATTCGAGCCGACCTCCACCTCGCGCAGGGAGTTTGGGGCGGTGAAGTCGGTCCACGGGCCCGATTCAGGGGTCTGCAACAGGTTGATGGCGTCGCCCCGGCCCCGGGAGTATGCAAGGGTGACGCCCGGCGCCCTCTGTTGCTTCGACCACTTGTCGCGGCGGATCGCCACCAGGGAGTCGACCTCGACGGCGGCAGGGTGCTTGGCGATGAGCTCGGCCCGCTGGTGCAGCGATGCGGCGATCGGGTCGAAGGCGGTCTGCCCGGCTGCCACCGGCACGACCTGCGCCGCAGAGCGCGGATTCCAGTCGGCGCGGGTGTGGCGGGCCGCGGACACCACGAGCGCGGTAAGACCACGGTCGAGGGCCCGACGGGCGAAGGGCGTGACCGACAGGGCCTCGACCTGGCGGTAGTAGGTCTGGTGGTAGTGCTCGAAGGTCTCGTAGTGCGAGAGGTCGCGAGGGCGGGCCCAGTTGTAGAGCGTGACGACCAGGCCCGGTCCGGCACTGTCACGGCCGACGCGGCTGGTGGCCTGGATGTACTCGGCGGTGGTCTTGGGCTGGCCCGAACAGATCATCAGGCCGAGGCGGGGAACGTCGACACCGACCGAGATCATGTTGGTGGCCAACACGACGTCGATCGGCCACCGCTCACCCTTGGCCGGCCTGGTACCGGTGAAGCGGACACCGAGCTGATCGAGGGTGGCGGGGATGTCACTCGAGCTGATCCGCGAGGTCAGCTCCTTGGTCTCGTTGAGGTACCTGGCGTTCAGCCCGCGCCGTTCGGCGCGGCGAAGCCGGTTGGCGACCTCGTCGTCGAGCATGCGACGCATGCCGCCCAGCTCGCGCAGGGCGTTGAAGTAGCCGACCGTGGTCATCCACGGATCGGCGGCCGCACCGTGGGTGTCGTAGAGCACCTGGGCCGCGGACATGACGGTGGTGTACACGCGGGTGGCGACCGACTTGAAGCGCTGGCCCATCCCGCACACCCCGAGGTAGAGGCGACCCGGGGCTCCGTCGAGTGGCCGCTCGACGGCGAAAAACGAGTCACCGGCGTCGAGCACTTGCGGAGGGAACATCGCAAGCCGGCGGCAGAACAGGTTGTAGGTCTGGTGCTCGGCCCGACGGATCGTCGCCGTGCTCGCCACCACCTTCGGCCGCGACGGCTTGCCGTCGACGCTCCACGAGGCGATCTCGTCGATCGCCGTCTCGTAGAGCCCGAACAGGGAGCCGAGCGGCCCAGCGATGAGATGCAGCTCGTCCTGAATGATCAGATCCGGTGGGCGGCGAGGCAGGCAGTCCGACGTCGACGCCGGCGCCAGGTCCCCGGCCTTGGGATGAGAATCGGCTTCCTTGTGCTCGCCCACCACGTCCAGGTCGGAGGTACGAAAGCCGTGTCGGGAGCATTTGCGGGTGACCCGCCCGAACAGGGCGGTGGTCGCTCCCTGCCAGGGAAGCTGGGCGAACTTGTCGGCCGTGGCGATAACCAGGTCGGGCAGGAGCCGGTAGATCTCCTCATCGACGCTCACCACGGGGATGCCCTCGCCCTCGGAGCGCCGTGCCGTGAACGGGCATCGACCCTTGGAATCGCCGCAGGTGATGAGCGTCCGCCACCGCTGCGGGTGCGGGTTGGCGTCGCGCTTGGGGTCCAACGCCTCCCCGCACCACGGACAGGCCACCAGCGAGGTCGGTCCGGGCCCCTTGGCCCAGCCGGTGTCGCGCAGGTCGTCGATGCTGCGGGCCGCGTCCTGGGACTTGTTGGCACTGACCGAGCCGCCGACCCACATGCCGATCCGGAACGGGGTCTCACCCCACCGGCCGTCGCCGGCGGTGATCAGTTCACGACGGCGGACCTCGCACGCGCAGATGAGCGTGGCGGCGCGTTGAAACTGTTGCGTCGTCAACAGTCGCAGCGTGTAGCGCATCAAGACGCCGACGCCTCCCTCGCCGGAGTGCCGCCGACGACACCCTGGAGGCGACGAAGGGCAAGCGTGAACGCGGTGAGCCCCAGGTAGGCCTCGGTCTTGCCGCCACCGGTCGGGAAAAACAGCAGGTCGGCGGTGCCGGTGTCGAGCTGTCGCTCGGGGTGCGTCGGATCGGCGAGTGACGGGAGGTTCATCAGCACGAAGGCGAGCTGGAACGGCCGCCACGACCAGTTCGGTTTCGTGACGATCAGGGCCTCGGCATCGGCAAGGCTGAGCTGTGGGTCCTCTCGGCGGGCGAGGGCCACCAGGGTGTGGAGACGCTGCTGCCACATCGTGTGGTTGGCGAAGGCAAATGCCTCCGCGGCGATCGAATCCGTGGCCAGCAGCTCAATGCCGGCCCGCAATCGGGATGCGATCGCCTGGGCTGACTTGATCGCGGCCTTTGCCGGCTCGGCCTCGTCGTTCGTCAGCTCGCCGATCTTGTCGGCCTGGCGACCCAGCCAGCGCTCGTACGCGTCGGCCAATGGTCGAAGGACCTCAGCCACGGGGCGGTTGAGGGTGGAGAGCTCGTGCATGTCGAAGGCGACGGTGCCCATCAGCTCGCGCTCGGTGGCGTCGAGCGCGGGGTCGTCGGGTCCGGGAGCCTCGACCTTGGCCACCTCCGACCTCGGGATCACCGCGGTGACGACCGACGTGGCCCGGTACGAATCGTCGGCCGCCACCTCGGCATGGACGGCGATGCCGTGGCCGACGGCGAACTCCACCTTCTCCCGGTAGAGCAGGTCGAGATGACGAAGCTCGGCGTCGGTGTGGCCGGCCTGGGCGGGGAGCGCGACCTGGCGGCCCACGAACACGGCGGAGCCATCATCCGTTCTGGCCGACAGCTCGATCTGGAACAGCCACCGTTCGTCGATGTTGGAGGGAGCGGGAAGCTGCCCGTTCACCAGGAACAGCGTGACGAGCCAGCAGTTCGCCGTCCGGCGGCATCGCCCCCGGATCACCACCTCAGGCTGCGCCGGGTCGGCCACGATGGGCCCGACATCGCCGTCGACCAACCGCAGGGCGATCGAGCTCCCGCAAGGGTGGCGCTGCCACAACCGCTCGTAGGCGCCGGTGGCCGTGGGATCGGGATTGGCGATCTTCTCGTAGCGACCCCACGACGCCGACACGGTCAACGACTCACATCCCCCGTCCACGGCAGCCGTGAAGCCGACCGACGAAGGGAACAGCACGACCTTGGCCGGCCGGTCGTCGGGACCGGGTGCTCCGCCCTCGTCGCCGTCCTGGAGGTCGTCGCCGTCGGCACGGCTCGGGTCGACGATCGTGCCCATGGGGGCCAACATGCCGACGAGGTACCACTCCCGCACCTGCGTCCGGATCCCGGGCAGTTGCTCGTGGGGGTCGGTCGGCCCCAAGAGGTCGGTGACCACCAAGCGTTCGAGCTCGGCCCGCAAGTCCGCGGGCGAAAGAACATCACCCATCGGGATCGTCGCCGATCAGGTCCCAGTAGTCCGGGTCGTCATCGAATTCCGCGAGCTCCACAACGTCGGCGTCGAGGAGCACGCCGACGAACACGACGGGTCCGAACACCGGATCGACAAGATGAAGAGCCCGCACCCGGGGGTGATCGGTGGACCGGAGCGAGTTGAAGTCACGAAACGCGATGATCGCCGCGGCCATCGGACCGCTCCAGAAGTCCCACTCCGACGGACCTCCATCGCCGGATCGCTGCGACCCGAACCGGCTGGCTATTGCCGCCGCGAGCTCCACGCCTACGTGGACGTCGAACATCAGGCATCGGCGAGGCCATAGCGGTGTGCCACCTCACGCGCGAGCCGCTCGCTGGTAGGGGTGCGAACCTGCGGGAAGTCGAGGAATGCGGTGGCGAAGGGGATGGTTTCGCCCACCTCGGTGAGTCGCCAGCCTGGCTCCTGGTGCGACAGCTCGCTGACCTGCGTGGCCGTCATGCCGGCGAGCTGCTCGATTACGTCGTCGATGCTAGCCAGCTCGGCCTCGGAGAACCCACGTAGATCGGCCTTGCGCCGGGGCACGAGACGGTGCTGCGGACGACCGAGGAAGTCCTCCTCCGTCAGCTCGGCATCGCCCGCTTCGAGCAGCCGACGACGCACGGGCACCAGCTGACGGGGTGCCGGGCCATGCGCGAGCTTCTGGAACTCGCAGCCGGAAATGACGGCGTGGTGCCTGCGCAGGTGGGTGAACTCGGCGAAGAACAGCACCTTGTTGAGCTTGATGGCCCCGCCGGCCCGGTCGCCCCGGAGCCGATCGGCCACGTACAGCACCAGTTCGGTGAACTTCGCTTCGTCGTAGCTCACTTCCACGGACCCCATGTTACGAGGGGAGTGAGACACTCTCGCGGGATCCCCGTCCGGCGACCCGGAGGCCATGCCGGTGCCCTCCGGGTCCGAGGCGGTCTCAGCATCGTCGCCTGATCCAAGCCGGCCGACTCCGCCGAGCGCCTCCCACATTTGCTCGGTCAGCTCGTCGGCGGACCATCGAGACGGTCTTCAGCGCGGTGAGCGCGGACGTGGTCGCCACCGGGATGGTGGCGTCGACCACCACCGTTCCTCGATCGGACACGACGATCCTCTCGGCGGTCGCGGTCCGGAGCGCGTAGCGGCGGGCGAGGGCGAAGGCGCGCCGCTCGGTGTCGCCAGGGAGCGGGTCGTCGGCCAGGTCCATGACGTCGACCTTGATCGTCCCGACGCCGATCGGCACCTGGAGCTTGCCGGAGCTGATGACGGTTGCGATCTCGTCGGCGACGAGCCGGTCGACGAGCTCGACCTGGGAGCGTGCAACGGTGTCGGCGTCGGCGGTCGGCCGGGTGACGGAGTCGAGACGGACGAAGACGGCGATGCCACCGACGAGGACCCAGTCGCGGCCCGCAGGGAAGCGGCCGAGTGCCTCGACGGCACAAGCGAGCACGCTGCCGGCGATGGCTTCGAGCTCGACCGGGGACCCATCACCAGACACGGGAGACCTCCGGCGGAAGGTCGCGCGACCAGAGATCGAGGGTCTCGCGGCCGCGAGCGGGGTCGGCAGCGAGGTCGAGCGCGGCCACGACGAGGCTGGGAGCGCGGAAGGGCTCGTCGGCGACAGCGGTACGGTTGAAGCGGCGGCGGCACACGTAGGGGGCGGGCGCGACGGCAACTGTGCACGCGTGGCGCCCGTAGTGGGCGTCGCCGAGCAGGGCGCGGGCCCGGGCGGCGGAGGCCGCGTTGGCCACGTAGAAGTCGGGTGGGGCATCGCCCGGTAGCACGACGGGCGCGCCCCAAGCTGCGGCTGCGTGCATGTCGGCCAGGACCCACCCCGGCCCGTCGGGATCGTCGAGACCGACGCCGAGCCGGGCGTTCACCGGCCCGGCACCGGGGCGGGGCAGGTCGGCGAGTGGGAGCCGAACCGGGTGCCAAGCGGCCAGGACCGCCTCGAACAGGGCAGGCACGACGGGCCGGCCCTCCTCGTCTACGAGGTACGCAGCGCGCAGCGCGGCCAGCCGCTTGGACACAGTGCTGGGGGCGCGGCCGAGCACCTCAGCAGCGGCGCGCACACCGCCCGCGGTCGTGCCGTCGAGGACGGCGAGCGCGACGTCGATCGCCGATGGGCTGTCGCCCCGTGGCCTTACGTTCGAGGGGCCGTTGCGCCGTGTCGGCACGGGCGTGTCGACGAGCAGCGGAGGTTCCCACAGCCGAAGGTGGCCACGCCCGTCGAAGTAGCTGATGCCTTGCCCACGGAGTGCCTCGCGAGCAGGCCCCCAGATCTGGCCGGCCACGAGAATCTTGTGAGCGCCGTTATTCCCTCGTGCAGCCAGAGCGAGCACGTCGCCGACGGTCGGGTTTGCCCGCACGTCCACCACGACGTCGACGCCGGCGATCGTGCCTCTCGCGTCCCAGCCGTCGCCGACAGTCTGGGCCAAGTCGGCGTCGAGGGCGAGGCCCGAGAGGGCAAGGAGGAACTGGTCCCAGACCTCGCGCGCCTGCTCTGGCATCGGAAGCCACTATAGCTGTTTCCTGTTTCCTCCGGTGGCAACACAATAGCCAGAGGGTTGATGCCCAATTGGCCGTGGTCGACCGCATGGAGGCGATCATCCGGGCCTCGCCGAGCGCGTTATCGACGATCGCGACCGTCGGCTGCAGCGCCCGGGTGACGAGCTTCCGCCGGCGGTGGGTGCCACGCCCTCCGACCGGCTCAAGGGGCGCTGCGAGCCTCCGCTGCGCTCCGGTTCTCGCTCGCAGGACTGGATATCTCCTGCGGTTCTACCCCATCTGCTTGCATTACGAACGTCTGTTCGATAGAATAGGGTGGTGAGCACTGAGGAAGATAGCGGCGCCACCGAAGCCCACCTTCTTGAGAATGAGATCGCCGAGGTCTGCGGCATCCTCAATGTGGCCACCGGGCGGCTGGTCGGTCTCATCGGCCAGGTCTTGGCCACCGAGTCCTGGGCCGGCGCCGGCGTCCGCTCGGCCGAGCAGTGGGTCACCTGGCAGTGCGGGGTGTCGCCGGGTCGGGCCAAGACACTGGTGGCCATGGCCCGGCGCCTGCCCGACCTGCCCGTGACCCGGGCTGGCATCGAAGCCGGCGAGCTGGCCGAGGACCAGGTGGCGGTGATCTGCCGTCACGTCCCGACCCACAACGACGCCGCCGCGGCCGAGCTGGCCCGATCAGCGACGGTGCCCCAGCTCAAACGTACGTTCAACCGCAACACGTTCCCCAAGCCCGAGCCCGATGCCAAACCCGAGCCCGAGGCCCACGAGCTCCGGCGGGTGGGCTTCGGCCACGACGACGACGGCTACTGGCGCTGCTCGGCGGTATTGCCCACCGACGAGGGCGAGCTGGTGGAGCGGGCCCTGGAGATGCACCGCCGCAAGCTGTCCAACGACGGCGCCACCAACGTCAACTGGGCCGATGCCCTGTTGGCCATGGCCGAGTCGTCACTGGCCAACGCCGCCATCGCCCGACCGCACTGTGACCGCAACCTGGTCGTCATCCACCTGGAGACCGACGACGAGAACAAGCCCGGAGCCCACGTGCACCTGGGCCCGGCGCTGCCCGACAGCCTGCGCCGGTATCTCACCTGTGACGCCCGGGTCAAGGTCCAGTTCGACGCGCACGGCACCCCCATCAGCGTGGGCCGGGCCGAGCGGATCGTGCCCGACCGCACCCGCCTGGCCGTCGAGGAACGAGACGGGGCCTGCCGGGTCCCGGGTTGTGACCGAACCAAGTGGCTGCATTGTCACCACATCGTCCACTGGGAAAGGGGCGGTCCCACCGACACGCCGAATCTCGTGGCGCTGTGCGGTCACCATCATCGACTTCATCACCGGGGACATTTGGGAGTGTCCGGCAACGCGGATGATCCCGACGGGCTCACCTTCACCGATGCCCGGGGCCGACCACTGGTACCGAGGACGACACCGGTACCGCCGAGCGGGCCACCGCCGACGGGCAACTGGGCCCATCCCACCGGCGAGCGCCTCGACGACGCATGCGTCGTGTTCCCCGACCCGCCTCCAGCGACTGCCCCGACAGCGGCCGAGGTGGCGGCCGCCGCCCTGGCCGAACCGGTCCGCGACTACCCGCCCTTCATCGATCTCGACGACCCCGTGTACGGGGTGACCGACGACGACGACGTCGTCGGGTTCGGATGAGCCGACGACGAGCCAAATCGACGGTGATGGGGCGACAACAGAGGGGTCAACGTCGCGTCGTCTCTGAGACCTGACTCCGCCGGATTCACGGTAGGAGTTGGATTTCGGGACCCACGGCTGCGTCAGTTGTCCCGCAAGGAGGCGGTCGCGGTCGTCGACGAGCGGGTCGTCCTGGGCGACGCCGCCGAGGACCGCCAGGTCCAGTGCTCGGCGAGACGTTGCTCGATGCGGCCGAGGTCGTGACTCGGAGGTCGGTCGTGGCAACACTGTCGGGACCTGCGGATGTCGACGAAGGCAGTGGCAAACGGGATGGTCTCGCCCACCTCGGTGAGTCGCCAGCCCGGCTCCTGGTGCGACAGCTCGCTGACCTCGGCGGCGGTCATGCCGGCGAGCTGCTCGATCACGTCGTCGGTGCTGGCCAGCTCGGCCGCGGAGAACTTCCCCAGCTCGGCCCGGCGTCGGGGCAGCAGCCGGTGCTGGGGGCGCCCGAGGAGGTCTTCCTCGATCAAGTCGGCGTCACCTGCTGCGAGCAGCCGGCGACGCACGGGCACCGGCTTACGGTCGCCGGGCCATGGGCGAGCTACTGGAACTCGCAGCCGGAGATGACGGCGTGGTGCCGACGCAGGTGGGTGAACTCGGCGAAGAACAGCACCTTGTTGAGCTTGGTGGCCCCGCCGGCCCGATCGCCCCGGAGGCGATCGGCCACGTAAACCACCAGCTCGGTGAACTTCGCCTCGTCGTAGCGCACTTCCACCGACCCGATGCTACGAGGGGGTGTGACACTCCCGCGGCATCCCCGCCCGGCAAGCCGGTGCCCATGTCGGTGCCCTCCGGGTCGGAGCCGGTCACAGCATCGTCGCCTGATCCGAGCCGGGCGCCTTCGCCGAGCGCTTTCCCAGCGCCTTCTTGGCCTTCTTGTCGTGCAGCCCGGCCGCCACCTCCGTCGCGTACCGCTCGTGGTTCAACTCCAGCAGCCGATCGAGGAGCTCGTCCTTGGCCTCGGGGCTGACCGTAAACCGCATTCCCTGGGGCGTGGCCCAGTGCTGATGGTCCAAGTCGAGGTCACTCCACCCGTAGGCGTCTCGCACGGCGAGGTCGAGGACGACGTGTAGGTCGCGCAGGCACACGATGTCGGGATCACGCTCGTCGGGGTTGTGAACCCTGTTGTAGGTCTTGGTGAGGCCGAGACTGGTACGAATCATGAGGTCGGCCCGGAACTCGTTCAGCTCCCGGCCGGCAGTGTCGATCGTCTCCCAACGCTGGCCGGACTGTGGCTCGGGCTGTGGAAACGTCGGCGTAGCGGCCCAACAGCTCGTGCGCCTGGCGCTCGTCGTCGGGATACGCGACCGGCATGGCCTCCACCCGACGGTCGGCGAAGCGCGGTGTGCCGTCGGGGTTCGGGGGCAGCTCCTCGCGAAGCTCGCGCTTGAGCCGGCGCACGAGCACCCGGGCAAGCTGCTCCGGGTTCGGGTCGACGCCCCGGGCGAAGCGCTGCGGGTCCAGCAGCTCCAGCAGGGCGGTGAAGCTCTCGCGGTACCCGTTGTGCGGTGTGGCCGACAGGAACAGCCGGTGCTCGCAATGGGGGGCGAGACGCTGGATGGCCTTGGTGCGAAGGGAGTCGACGGCGTAGCGGCCTCGGCCCGAAGGCGCCGCCGAGTGCACCTCGTCGACGATCAACAGGTCGAACTTGCGGGGGGCACGCCGATGGTCGGCTCCGGAGAGCACCTCGTCGAGCAGCGACTGGGCCCTCCGATCCTTGAGCCAGTCGATAGACACGATCAGGCGCGGGAACGACGTGAACACGTTCGCCCCGACGCCGCGGTCCCGGCGGAGTCGACGCACGGCATCGGTGTTCACGATCCGGAACTCCAGGCCGAAGCGGTCGCGCATCTCCTCCTCCCACTTCACGCACAACCCCGCCGGGCAGACAACCACCACGGTTCGGGCCCGGTGCCGCAGCAGCAGCTCCTGCACCACCAGCCCCGCCTCGATCGTCTTGCCCAGACCGACGTCGTCAGCGATCAGGAGATTGGCCCTGGGCATGCTCAGGGCACGGACCACCGGGTCGAGCTGGTAGTCCTCAATGGTGATCCCGGAGCGGAACGGAGCCTGCAGTGCCCGGGAGTCGGCCGTAGCCACCGCCCCCCACCGCACCGCGTCGAGGAAGGCCTCGAGTCGCTCGGGGGCATCGAGCCGACCGGGCTCAGGGCGGGGCAGCTCCTGATGGGGGATGACCTGGGTACCCGACTCGATCTCCCAGATCACCGTCAGCTCGTCGCCGAAGCCGTCGTCCTCCAACGACGACATCCGGACCAGGTGCTGCGGGCGGGTCCCCGATATCGGGTCCTGGGGCAGCGACGACGGCGCGACCTCGTTGACCGCCCAAACCCGGTCGCGACAACGCACCACCTGACCCAGCTCCGGCACGGGGATGCTCGCCAGATCGGTTGTCGCCGTGCTGGTCACCGCTACAGCCTGCCTTCCGCTCGGTCGTTCCAACGTAGGCCATCGGGGCCATCGGGCCGCCACGCGTTGTCAGACGAGAAAGCGGAATGCGGGTGAATCGGCCGAGAGGCGTTCGATCTCGAGCAGGCTGGCATCCATTCGGGCGAGCAGCGGGGCCAGGTCGTCGGTGGAGACGAGCTCGACGCCCACCAGCGCCGGGCCGACCTCCCGGTTGTTCTTCTTTACGTACTCGAACAGGGTGATGTCGTCGTTGGGCCCCAGGACGTTGTCCAAGAAGCCCCGGAGAGCCCCCGGTTCCTGGGGGAACTCCACGAGGAAGTAGTGCTTGAGACCCTGGTAGACGAGGGAGCGCTCGACGACCTCGCCGTAGCGGCTGACGTCGTTGTTGCCTCCCGAGACGATGGCGACAACGGTCGCCCCGGGCGGAACGGCGAGGCCGTCACCGAGGGCGGCGACGGCGAGGGCACCGGCGGGCTCGGCGATGATCCCGTCGCGCTGGTAGAGCTCGAGCATGGTGGTGCACACCCGTCCCTCCGGCACCGTCACGACGTCGTCGACAAGGGCGTTGACGAGCTCGAACGTCTCCGTGCCCACCCGGCGGACCGCGGCGCCGTCGACGAAGCTGTCGATCGAAGCCAGGGTGACGGGCTTGCCGGCATCCAGGGCGGCACGCATGCTCGCCGCCCCCGCCGGCTCCACGCCGACGACACGCGTGTGCGGTGTGGCACCGGCCGCCACGGCCGCGCATCCGGCCACCAGGCCGCCGCCGCCGACGGGCACGAGCATGACGTCGGGCGGGCGGCCCAGCTGCTCCATGACCTCGAGGGCGACCGTGCCCTGGCCGGCGATGACCCGAGGGTCGTCGAAGGGTGGGACCAGGACGGCTCCCTCGCGGGCAGCGAGGGCCACCGCCGAATCGTGGGCTTCGTCGTAGGTGTGTCCTTCCACGATGACGGTCGTGTCGGGTCCGCCGAGGGCCACGATCTGCTGGCGCTTCTGGCGCGGGGTCGTGCGCGGCAGCACCACCCGACAACGCACCCCCAGACGCCGACAGGTGAACGCCACGCCTTGGCCGTGGTTCCCCGCGCTGGCGCACACCACGCCGTTGGCCCGTTCCGACGGCTCGAGCGAGGTGATGAAGTTGTACGCGCCGCGCAGCTTGTACGACCGGACGGGCTGGAGGTCCTCGCGCTTCAGCCAGACGTCGGCACCGACCAGCTCCGACAACCGCTCGCTGCGCTCCAGTGGCGTGCGGGCAACCACGTCACGAAGGCGTTCCGCGGCGGCTCGCACGTCGTCGATCGACACCGTCGTCATGGCGCGCCACTCACCTTCTGACTCTAAGGGACGCGTGCGCGTCCGGTAGCGCGAAGCGCGCTGTGCCGAGCCTCAGTCGGGCGGCGGACCGTCGGTCGAAACCGGGCGAGGTCCCCGATGCAGCCCGGGGATCAGGGGCGGCCCAGATAGTTCGGGTTGCTCAGGATCGCTGCCGTCCTGGCGCAATCCCGCAGGAACTGAACGGTCGCGCACACCAGGATTCGACCGAGGCTGTTGGTACCCACTTCCGCGAACCACACGTCGTGGAATCCCGGCCCGATGGCGATCGGGAGCGGGAAGCTCCCGGGAGGAAGGGGGTACTCGGTGATGGAACCATCCGTGGCGATCCGCCCGATCCGCTGGCCGACCACCTCGGTGAACCACTGGGCACCATCCGGCCCGACGGTGATGTCCACCGGGTTGCCGGCATTGGGTAGCGGGAACTCGGTGATCTGCCCCTGAGGCGTGATCCGCCCGATGCGCTGGCCGATCTGCTCGGTGAACCAGAGGTTGCCGTCCAGTCCCGTGGTGATGCCGATCGACCGGCTGTTGGGCGTCGGTATCGGGAACTCCATGATCGCTCCCGAAGTGGTGATCCGTCCGATCTTGTTGCCGGTGTTCTCGGTGAACCACATGGCACCGTCGGGCCCGGTGGTGATGTGGTTGGGAAAGCTGTCGAACGTGGGGACCGGGAACTCGGTGATCTGACCCTGAGGCGTGATGCGTCCGATCTTGTTTCCCTCGATCTTGTGACCATGGCTGGGCGAGTGGAAGTTGTCACCGATCTCGGTGAACCACAGGTTGCCGTCGGGGCCGTGGGTGATCTCCCATGGGTGGCCGTTCTTCGACGGGACGGGAAACTCGGTGATCCGGCCCTGCGTCGTGATGCGGCCGATCTTGCCGTCGGTGAAGTCACTGCAGCGATCGTTCTTGCACTTACCCTCTTCGGCAAACCACAGGGCGCCGTCGGGACCGTCGGTGATCCCTCGGAGGAACTGATCCGGATCACTGACCGCGAACTCCTGCAGGGAACCACCGTTGGTGAACCGGGCGATGCGGGCAATGTTGAGCTCGGTGAACCACAGGTTGCCGTCCGGGCCGTGGGTGAGGTCAAAAGGATGAACGGGCGGCGTCGGGAGGGGGTAGTGGACGATCGGTGGCGGTCGCGTTGCCGAAAGTGGCACAACCGCACCAGCGACAGCCGGACTCGCCAACATGGCCACCAGCACGACTGAAGCCGTGGTTGCTCCTGTGGCGAACGTGCGCCGAAGACTTCTCATCAGACAGACCGTCCTTCTTCCCCGCCATCGCCGCTGCGCGTCCGCGCTACGACTTGTCACGAGGACCGTAAGAGTGCGATACCGCGCTGTCAAGGGAAATCAGCGAAGGTGGCCTCCGGCGACCCTCCGCTGCTGACTCAGGCTGTGGCCGGTGCCGGCTCGGTCGGGGGCTCGACGTGCGTCGGCAGCTTGGTTGGTAGCACGAGGAAGGCGAACACGGCGCCGGCGACGACCACTCCTGCGCACACGAGGGACCCTCGACTGAAGCCCTCCATGAACGACAGGCGGGCGGCGTCCACCATCGCCCTTCGCACCCCCACCGGCGCCTGGGCGGCGATCCCGAGGGCGGCAGCGGTCGACTCTCGGGCGGCTGCCAGGGCCGGCCCGGGAAGGCCGGCGCCCGACAGCCGATGGGCCAGGTTGGGCCCGTAGACGGAGGAGAACACCGCGCCGACCACGGCAACGCCGAAGGCACCACCCAACTCCCGGGTGACGTCGTTGACCGCGGAGCCGACCCCGGCCTTGGCCGGGGGCAGGACGGCGAGGATGGCGTTGGTGGAAGGCGCCGCGACCAGGCCCAACCCGGCGGCGATCAGCACCATGGAGACGAGCACGGGGCCGAAGTAAGCGGAGTCGACGCTGAGCGTGGACGCCACGAAGAACCCGGCGCCCATGAGCACGAGCCCGAGAGGAACCACGACCTTGGTCCCGAGACGCGCGGCCAGAGCGGGCGCGGCCGGCGCCACCGCCCCGGTGGCCAAGGCGAACGGCAGGGTATGGACCCCGGCCGAGAGGGTGTCGTAGCCCCGCACCAGCTGGAAGTACTGGGTGATGAGGAAGATGAAGCCGAACAGGGCGAAGAACGACACGGTGATGGAGAAGCTGGCGGCACTGAAATGGATATTGCGGAAGAGGTTGACGTCGAGCATGGGTTGGGCGACGTGTCGCTCCCACACGGCGAACAGCGCCAGCACCAGGACCCCGAAGATGTAACCGCCCACCGTGGCCGGGTTGCCCCATCCCCGCCCGGGTGCCTCGATGGTGGTGTAGACGACGGTGACCACGCCGACGATCGAAAGGGCGAAGCCGACCAGGTCGAGCTTCGGTGCCTCCGGGTCGCGGGTCTTGGGGATCAACCACGCCCCCAGGCCCAGGCTGATGGCGGCCACCGGCACGTTGACGAAGAAGATCGATCCCCACCAGTAGCGCTGGAGCAGCGCCCCCCCGGTGAGGGGGCCGAGGGCAACGGCCAAACCGACGACGCCGGTCCACACCCCGATGGCGGCGGCCCGCTCCTTGGCGTCGGTGAACGTGTTGGTGAGGATGGCGAGGGTGGCGGGGAAGATGAAGGCGGCGGCCAGGCCCATCAGCGCTCGCGCGCCGATGAGCACGTCGGTGGAGCCGGACACCCCGGCGAACACGGAGAAGGCGGCGAACGCGGTGATGCCGAGTTGCAGAGTCCCTTTGCGGCCGTAGCGATCGCCCAGGCTGCCTCCCACCAACAGCAGGCCGGCGAACACCAACGAATAGGCGTCGACGATCCACTGGAGCTGGGCGTTCGACGCCTTCAGCTGCTCGCTCATGGTGGGCAGGGCCACGTTGACGATGGTGTTGTCGACCACGGCCAGGAACACGCTCAACGACAGCACGCCGAGGATCGCCCAACGCCTGCGGTACACGATGTCCGGCTGGCTACGGGTGGAAGGGGGTTCGGGCACCAAGAGATCCTCCACGTGGATCGGGTGCGGACACCACACCGTAGGTCGGGCCCGTCCCCTCTGTGGGCCGGCCCTTCAGGCCACTGGGCAAGGCGCCGAGGGCCGGTCAGTCCGGGAGGAGGGGGCCCAGGCCGGTCTTGGCCCGGTCCAGGGTGTTCATGGCTCGGGTGAGGGTGCCTTGGTCGACGGCCTTGTTCGACGCCAGGTGGATGCGGAGCAGGCGGATCTGGTCGAGCTCGCCCCTGGGCATGTGGGCGGCATTGGCGAGCCAGCCGACGGGGTCGGCGGCAGGATCGTCGGTGCCGCCACGCCCCACGGCCCGCCCGAGGGCCATGCCCCCCGGTACCAGGCGCAGCATTGCGTCCCAGCGCCCGATCACCTGGCGTCCGAGATCGCCCGCCCGGGGCGGCACGGTACCGGAGCCAGCGGGAGTCAGCGGCGCCTTACACGCCCCGCAACGGGCCTTCCCCGTGTCGTGCAGGGGAACCCGGTTCAGCTTCTTGCACACCGGACACCGTTGGGTCGGACCCGCACTGGCCCGGGAACTGGGGTCGGTCACGGCCGTAGTCTGTCCCATTTCCTCGGGAGAATCACCGAGCTAGTCGAACACACCGCCGATGGCGTCGACGGTGGCGCCGGCCGAGTTACGGAAGACGATGAGGACGCTGTGGATCGATTGGCCGGTCAGTCGGGCGGAGCCGGCCCGCAGATCCGCTTGAGTCAGATGAACGTGTTGTACGCGGCCGTCGGCAAGCTCAGTGATGTCGGCCTCGCTGGCGTCGGCCGGGGCCTTGATCGCCATAGTGGGCCCCGACGGGCCGAAGGCGATGCCTCGGAGCTGAGTCTGATCTCCGGCCTGGATGATGGTCCATGTCCCATCGTGGCTGGGAGAGGCGAGCGCCCGCAGCGGACGACCGGACGAAGGAAGTTCGATCGTCACGGCGGTCGGGCTGTTCGGCACGGCTGCGGGGTCGGGCGTGATGTCGTTGCCCGTGACTCCGAGCGCCGAGGCGGAGAAGGCGCGTGCCACGGCCTCGGCACTGCTCCGGTCGGCGATATCGGCAGGGTCGAGAGGCCACAGCGGGTAGGCGTCGGGCAGGCTCGGGGTGACGATCGGCACGCTCGGGGTGACGATCGGCGGAGCCGGTGGCGGTCCGGGATCGGAGCGCACGAGTGGTGTGCCGTCACCCGCAAGCGCCTCGACTTCCACACTGGCCGGATCGGCACCGGGCGGTGATTCGACGACGTAGAACCGCAGACCAGGCAACTCGCTCGTCGACCGGGTGGTGACCGCCACGGGAGGCAGGTTCTCCCGGAAGCTGACGACCATACTGGCCGCCGACGCCGAGGTCACCCCGTACACGAGCACCTGGTGGGAGTCCGTATGCAGCAAGGAGACCTCCCGTGTCAACGAAGGCATCTTTGCCGGATCGTCGCAGCCGATGGTTGATCCCCCGCCGACCAGTGTTCGTTCCGTGGCCATCATCAGGCAGAGGCCGGCCCCGAGGTGGGTGGGGGGACCACTCCTATTGACACCGAAATTGGTTTGGGGCGCCGGATCTGCGGTGAGTGCACTCACCTGGGCGTAGAACATCCACCTCTCCGGGCCAGAGTGGCCGGAAGACACCAGGATCGGCTCGGTCGTGTTCGGCAGCTGCGCCAGCAAGGGTGGGGCCGCTATCGGCACCCCGGACCGCACGAACGTCACGGCGGCGTTTCCGCCGGCGCTCACCTTGACCGAGTTCCGGCCTGGGAGCAGGGCCACCGCTCCGGCCACGACGGCGCAGACGGCAGCGAGGGCGACGATCAGCGGCGTCAACCGCCGACGATCGCCACCGCGGCTGGGTCGCGACCACGTCGAGTGCGAAGGGTCGAACGGCGCAGGAGCGCTCTGTTCGGACTGCCAGCGTCGTGCGTAGTGCCGAAGCCGGGTGTCAATGTCGCTCACTTGCCCTCCAGTTGGCTGTGTAAACGAGCCCGGGCGTCTGACAGGGTCGACTTCACGGTCCCCTCGGAACAGTCCATGACCAGGGCCATGTCGGCAACTTTCAGGTCGGTGAAATAGTGAAGTTCGATCGCCAGGCGCTGCCGTCGGGACAGCCGGAGAATGGCAGCCTCGAGATCGACGTCGGGATCAACCGCGGCAACCACGGGGACGTGGAGCAGCCGGTCCTGGCCGCGGGCCCGGCCCCGGAGGTGCCGGCGGGCCCGGTCGGCGACGATCGCCAGCAACCACACTCGGGGCGTGCCCCGCTCCGCCCGGTAGGTCTCCCGGCGCTGCCACGCCCGCGCCAGGCTTTCCTGAACGACGTCGTCGCGATCGGCCGGGCCCACCAGTCGAGCCGCCAGGTTCGACATCGCGTCCAGGTGCGGGCTCACCCAGCCACCGAACTCGTCGATGGTCCGCGGCGCCATGAGCGCCCCGACCGACAAGTCCCTGGGATCTGTGTCCACCACACCCTCGTCTACACCCGCACAGACCTATCCGGTTGGGTCGCAGGACGAGAAACCTCACACCGGTCGGCGCATCCGGTACAGGACATGGCGGCGGATCGGGTGCCCCTTCAGGGAGACCCGGATGGTCGAAATCGTCGGCGGGGTCGTGGGTCATTCCCAGCCTCTCCATCACCCGTCGCGAGCGTTGGTTACCGGTGGCGGTGAACGACACGATCTCCGTGAGCGAGAGCCGTTCGAAGCCGTCGGCCATCGCCGCTTGCCCCGCCTCGGTCGCAGGCCGAGACCCCACTGCGCGTGAGCCAGCCGCCAACCCACCTCCACGGCCGGCGTGAAGTGCGCCTCGAACGTTGCCGGCCAGAGGCCGACGAACCCGGCGAACGTCGCCGTCGCCCTCACCTCGACGGCCCACAGGCCGAACCCTCGACGGTCGAAGCAGTCTTCGATCCGCAACACCATTGCCTCGCTCTCGGCACGGGTGAGGGGCGCGGGGAAGTACTCCATGACGTTCGGGTCGGCATTGAGCAGAGCGAAGGGCTCCCGGTCGGACTCGCGCCAGTGACGCAGCAGGAGGCGTCCGGTTCGTAGGTCGGTCGCGTTCAAGCCCTCGATGATGCCTGCTGGCCGACGGGAGCTCTCAGTGAAGCGACATAGCCGGTCGCCACGTCGCCGGTCATAGTCGGGAGCTGGCTGCTGTAGCCGTCGCCGAAGACCATGTCCCGGGCGAGTGAGGTGTGGGCCAGGTTGCGGACACTCGCGCCGTAGCCGTCGGTGGCGTAGACCTGCTGGCACGTGTCCTCGGGCAGGGCCAGCTGCGAGGTGGCGATCCTGGCACCGGCACTCGTGGCTGCGGCCAGGTTCGGGTACACCTCGAAATGTAGGTGTGGCCAGCGTCCGGAGTAGGCGGCCGGGAAGATGCTCTTGAAGGTCACCAGACCGTCGGCGTCGGCCGCCTCGACACCCCTCAGGTAGTTCTGGTTAGTGGTGCCCGGCGAGTACAGCGAGTAGTTGCCGTCGATGTCGCAGTGCCACATGTAGACCGCCGCGCCGCCAGCGGGGCGCACGAGCTCCCGCTGTCGACGATGGTGAGGTTGACGGTGAGAGGGATGCCCGTGGCCACGCCCGTCATCGACCCGAAGCTGGAGGTGACGTCGCTGCGGACGATTCCGCTTTGCGTGAGGACGTTGGGCCCGTTCGAGCCGTCGCCCGGGAAGGGACCGGCGGTCTCGGTGGGAATGGTCTCGCAACTGACCCCGGTCGCCGTCGCGGGGGTGGAAGTTGGCGACCCCGCTCCCGTCGTCGGAGTCGTTCCGGCGACCGAGGTAGAGGTCGCGCTGGTGGCCTTTTGCCCGGAGCTGCAGCCCACGAAGGCCAGCACACCGGCACCGGCGAGGAGCTTCAACGTGCGCCGCCGGTCGAGGAGCGTCCCCAGGTCGTAGGCCAACCCACGATCGTGGCCGTGCAACTCGTCTTCCATGGCGGCACCCTCCGGCATCTTGGAGTGCAGTCATCCTCCCGCGCTCTACTGGGAGCTGCTTTGGTCCAACCTGAGAGCCGGCTGGGAATCGCTTTTCGCTGGTGCGAGGCGCAGCTGGTTCATCACACAAATCAATGTCTCACGTCGTCGGCGCTTCGGTCGCGCCAGCCAGGCGCGCACTCAGCTCGCCGACACGGTCGGCCAGCTCCGACGGGGCCTGGACCTCGACGTCGAAGCGAACCGCCACCATGGCGACGGCGGTCACCAGCCACTCGATCGACTCGGCGCGCAGCCGTACGCGGCAGCCGTGCTCGCCGACAGGCTCCACGTGAGCGTCGGACCAGTGCACGAGCTTGCGGACCTCGTCGTGCGGTCCGCGCACCGAGATGACCGCCTCGTGGGCCACGGGCATGGAGCGGAGCGACTGGGCGACGAAAGCTCCGGCGTCGGTGGCCGGGAGCTCCCGGGTGGCGAAGCGAGAGCCCGCCAGCTGCGGCACCCGGAGGCGGTCGACCCGAAACGTGCGCCAGTCGTCCCGACGAACGTCCCAGGCCACCAGGTACCAGCGGCGGCCGGCGGACACGAGCTGGTGAGGCTGGACCAGGCGCCTGGTCTCGTCGCCGTCGCGTCGCTGGTAGTCGAAGCGGACCTCCTCGCGGTCGCGACACGCCTGCGCCAGCACGGCCAGCGCCTCGGAGTCCACCGTCGGCCCGTTGGCCGACCATCGCATCGCCACCACGTTGGAGTGCACCGCGTTCACCCGGCGGCGCAACCGGTCGGGGAGGACCTGTTCGAGCTTGGCCAGGGCCCGCACCGACGTGTCCTCGATACCGTCGATGGACGCGCCGGCCGCCGCCCGCAGGCCGACGGCGATGGCCACCGCCTCGTCGTCGTCGAGGACCAGCGGGGGCATGTGCGCTCCCGCGCCGAGCCGGTAGCCGCCGGCCACCCCAGGTGTGGCGTCGACGGGGTAGCCCAGCTCGCGGAGACGATCGACGTCGCGCCGCAGGGTGCGGGCACTGACCTCGAGGCGCTCGGCCAGCTCGCCGCCGGGCCAGAACTGGTGAGTCTGCAGCAAGGAGAGGAGCTGGAGCGCTCGGCCGGTCGGGTCGTTCACAAAATCGATCTTCCTCGCCATTGCGGTCAGGATCTGGCCGCATTGGATCGTAGCGTTTGGCTCATGACCTCCACGACAGGACGCCCCAGGACCATGGCGGTGGCCGAAGCGTCACCATCATCCCGTCTCGACCAGCACGGGTACGATGAAGGCCGACCAGGCGGCCAACCGCCGAATCCAGGGCGGGAGCGGGTCATCAGCGAAACGGCGATCCGAACTGAGAACCTGGTCCGGCGGTTTGGTGACTTCGTCGCCGTCGACAGTGTCGACCTCACGATCGGCCGGGGCGAGATCTACGGGTTCCTCGGCCCCAACGGGGCGGGCAAATCGACCACCGTCCGGATGTTGTGCACCCTGATGGCGCCCACCTCGGGCAGGGCCACGGTCGCCGGTTTCGACGTCGGTTCCCAGCCGGGCGACGTGCGGCTGCGCATCGGCGTGGCATTGCAGGACGCCGCCCTGGATCCCAAGCAGACCGGACGTGAGCTCCTCCGCCTGCAGGGTCTGCTCTACGGCCTGCCCAGGGCAGCCATGGCCACGCGGGTCGCCGAGCTGGGCGAGCTGATCGATCTCAGCGACGCACTCGACCGGCCCATCGCCACCTATTCCGGTGGCATGAGGCGTCGCCTCGACCTGGCGGCCGCGCTGGTGCACAACCCTGAGATCCTGTTCCTCGACGAACCCACCACCGGGCTCGACCCGGTCAGCCGGGTCAGTGTGTGGAACGAGGTGCGCCGCCTCAACAACGAGCTGGGCATGACCATCTTCCTCACTACCCAGTACCTCGAAGAGGCCGACGAGCTCTGTGGCCGGGTCGGCATCATCAACCAGGGCCGCATCGTGGCCGAAGGCAGTCCCGACGACCTCAAGCGGGCCGTCGGCGCCGACATCATCATCGCCCGCGTCGACGGTGATGCCGCCGCCCTGCGCCCGGTCATCGAGGCCCTCGACGTCGTCCAGAGCGTCGAGGCCCATGGGAACGAGCTGGTGATCGCCGCCGACAACGGCTCGGCGGCGATCAGCCCCGTCGCGGTGGCCCTCAACGGCTGCGACGCCGCCGTCCGTGACCTCACCCTGCGCACACCCACCCTCGACGACGTGTTCCTCGAGCTGACCGGAACCCACATCGAAAGCGAAACCGCCACCGAGGAGACCGACCGATGACCGTCACCGATACCGTCGCACCCACCACCAACCCCAATGCACTGCGGGCCCGGCCCGCCGGCTTCGTCCACGACGTGGCCGCCATCGCCGGGCGGGCGTTGCGCGGGGTCCCGCGCGATCTCCCGGCTGTGATCCCGCCGGTGTTCATCGCCCTGTTCTTCTTCATCGTCAACATCGCCACCTTGTCGAACCTCACCCAGTCCGCCGGCGCCGGCTTCAGCTACAAGGCGTTCCAGATGCCCACGGCGATCTTGCTCGGCGTCACCGGGATCTCTCGAGCCCCGGCGCTGGTCCTCGACGTGCAGAACGGCTACTTCGACCGGCTCCTCATGACGCCCATCCGGCGCCTGGCGATCCTGCTCGGGCACATGATCGCAGACGTCACCGTGGCCATGGCGTTGACCCTGCCGATCCTGGCGCTGGGATTCGTGATCGGCGTGCGCTTCGAGACCGGGGTGCTCGGGGTCATCGCCTTCATCGGCCTGGCCGCCCTCTGGAGCCTGGCGTTCTCCGGCTTCGGCTACGCCATCGCCCTCAAGACCGGCAACCCTGCGGCGGTGAACTCGGCCTTCCTGCTCTTCTTCCCCTTCCTCTTCCTCACCTCCTCCTACGTTCCTCGCTCACAGCTCTCCGGCTGGCTCGACACCGTGGCCGCGCTCAACCCCGTCACCTACCTGCTCGATGGCCTGAGGTCCCTCGTGAGCAGCGGGTGGGATTGGAGCCAGCTGGGCCAGGCGCTGCTCGCCATAATGTTCCTCGGCGCCGTGAGCATGTCGCTCTGCTTCGCCGCCCTGCGGGGCCGTATCCGGCGTGGTTGAACCCACGCCCCCGGCTGATTCCATGCCCCCGAGCCGCCCGGGCGCCGACCACGCCCACGCCCCCGGCCACTCCCACGACGACGGTGCCGATCTGGCCGGCGTCGTCATGGACCAGGCGTTCTGGGACGAGCGCTACCAGTCGAGCAGCGCGCTCTGGAGCGGTCAGCCC
Source organism: Acidimicrobiales bacterium (assembly GCA_038238185.1). Classification (GTDB taxonomy): domain Bacteria; phylum Actinomycetota; class Acidimicrobiia; order Acidimicrobiales; family AC-14; genus DATAQC01. The sequence goes on along the minus strand of JBBRXY010000026.1, from coordinate 6,730 downwards.
AACTCGGTCCTCATCACCGAGGCCGCTGACCTCGCTCCCGGCACCGCCCTCGACGTCGGTTGCGGGGAAGGCGCCGACGCCATCTGGCTGGCTCAGCGCGGTTGGCGAGTCACGGCCATCGACATATCGACGGTCGCCCTGGAGCGGGGAGCTGCCCACGCCCGGGAGGCCGGCGGCGACCTGGCCCAACCCATCTCCTGGCTGCACGTCGACGTCACCAACTGGGTCCCTCCGGCGTCGACGTACGACCTGGTCTCGGCCCAGTTCCTGCACGCGCCGAAGATCCAGCGCCAGACACTCCATCAGCGACTGGCGGCGTCGGTGGCGCCCGACGGGTCCCTGCTCCTCGTCGGCCACCATGTCTCCGACCTCGAGACCACCGTCCCGCGCCCACCGGTGCCCGAGCTGTACTTCACCTCTGACGACGTTGCTGCTTCGCTCGACTCTCACCAATGGGACGTGGTGGTGAGCGACACCCGTCCTCGCCAGACCCTCGACCCCGAAGACCGCAGCACCACCATTCGCGATGCCGTGCTCCTGGCCCGGCGAACGAGCTGAGACCTGAGTACCGAGGCTCGAACACGGCCGGTCGTGCTGTATATTGGTGCTGTATGGCTGCCACGCGGACCCAGGTATACCTGACCGAGGAGCAGCGCCTCTTGATCGACGAGATCGCCCAGGCGGAAGGCGTGACCCTCGCCGAGGTCATCCGCCGGGCACTCGACGTCTATCTCGCGACAGAGCGCGATCCCGCGCCGGCGCTGGCCGCCACCTTTGGCGCCGATCCGCAGGCTCAGGCGCCCAGCCGCGACGAGTGGGGCCGTGGCTGACCTCCTGGTCGATACCGACATCTTCATCGACCATCTACGTGGGGCCGTCGAACTGAGGGTCCGACGCCATCGTCTTCATTACTCGGTGATCACCCGGGCCGAGCTCTTCGCCGCCGCCGCAGGCTCGGACCTGGCCGTTCGGGTTCTCGCGCCGTTGCGGGAGATCCCAGTCGATCGAGCCATCGCCGAGCGAGCAGGCCGCGTCCGACGCGAGCATGGCTTGCGCATGCCCGACGCGCTCATCGCGGCAACGGCGCTGGAGCGTCGGCTCGGCCTCGCCACCCGCAACACCAAGCACTTCGAGCCGGTCCGAGGCCTACGAATTCGGGTCCTCGCCTGAGCCGAGGCCGGCCTGCTCCTCCAACCACGGCACCGCAGCCGAGACCGGCGGCAGGCTCCCCATCTCCCGGGCGATGCGTCCCGCGCCGTCGCGATAGGAGTCGTCCGTCAATACGCGGCGGACGGCGTCGCCCAGCCCACCGAGGGCGGCAGGCCCGCCTTCGAGCACGATGCCCGCACCGACCGCCGCCACCCGCCGGGCGTTGTGCGGCTGGTCGGCGAACAGGGGCACCACGACCATCGGCATCCCCGCCCCAAGCCCCGACAGCGTGGTGCCGATGCCACCGTGGCCGACCATGGCCGAGGCGTGGGGCATCACCTGGTCCTGCGGCCACCACCGCTCGACGTGCACGTTGGGCGGAAGGGATCCCAGCGCCTCGACATCACCGGCGTCGCCCAGGGTGAGCAACACCCGCACACCTGAGCCGGCCAGAGCACCGATCACCGCCCGGTAGAAGTCCGGGAACAGGCCGAAGCCGGCGGCCACCGAGCCGAACGTCACGTACAGCAAGGGGTCGCCGGCGCCGGACCACCAGTCGGGGAGAGGGCCGACGTCCGGACGGTCGGCAGCACCGGGTCCGGCGGCGGCGGCGGCGGAGTTGCCATCGCGGAATCGGCGCACGCCAGCGCCGCCGGCGCTGTCGGGATCCTCGAACGACGGGGGCAGCAGGCTGACCACCGGGGCTTGGAGGAGCCCGGCGAGGTCCCGCCCGTCGCCCAACTCGGTGAGCGGCTCCTCGAGGCCGGGGAAGGTCAACTCGCCGAACGAGGCCAGCCCCACGGCCACGTGCACGTGGGGGATCCCCGCCTCGTCGGCCACCAGGTACGAGCTGAGCTCGCAACTCTCCCGGAGCACCAGGTCGGGCCGCCACTCGCTCACGAGCGCCCGCATGCCCGGCAAGGCGGCCCGGGTGTCGATCCGCCCGAACACCTCTCGCACGACGACCCGGTTCGCCTCGAGGTTCGACATCCCGTCGAGCGACCCGAACACCGATGCCAGCTCCTCGGGCGGCGCGTCGGCAAAGGCTCGGTGGGCGAGGCCGGCGCGCTCCACGGCGGGCGCGAACGAACCGGGAGCGGCAACAACGACATCGTGACCGGCGTCGCGCAGCGCGCTGGCAAAGGGCGCCAGGGGCGCAAAGTGACCGGACCCGGCCGTCGTCGCCACCAGAACACGCATACGTCGCCTCCACACCCCGCTCGGTCCGTTCGGCGGTCACAGTACCGGGCCGGCGACCAGGCGGGCTCCTACAACATCATGCTCGCCGGTCTGCTCGTGCTCGGGGGCGGGCTGGCCGACCGGATCGGGCGGAAGACGGTGTTCGTCGGCGGCTACGCGGTGTTCGGACTCGCGTGCGGGCTGGCCGCCCCCAGCTCCTCGACGGAGATGCTCATCGCCGCGCGGGCCCTCATGGGCATCGGCGCCGCCGGCGTGGTGGCATCCGCCCTGGCCATCATCGCCACCCTCTACAAGCCCGACGAGCGAGCCGGCACCATCGCCGTGTGCGCGGTGTTCGGAGCCGCAGGGCTGGCGGTCGGGCCCGTCATCGGTGGGTTCCTGCTCAACCAGTTCTGGTGGGGCTCGGTCTTCTTGGTCAATGTGCCGGTGGTGGCCATCGGAGTGCTCGAGGCGCGCCATGGACCACTTCGGAGATCGCACCACCGTCGCCGCCGGCCTCGCCGTCTGCTCGCTCGGCATGGGCCTGTTGGTCTTCGCCGCCGACGGGGATCTCGTCCTGACCATTCTGGCCGGCGCCGTCGTCGGCGTCGGGCTGGCAGGGCTGATCGCTCCCGCGTCGACGGTCGTGATGAACGACCTCCCGGAGAACAAGGCAGGCGACGGTTCATCGCTGAACATGGTCAGCCGCTTCGTCGGCGCGGCCGTGGGCGTGGCCGTCGTGGTATCGATCTTCGCGTCGACGTACTCGTCCCACATGGCATCGTCGTTGCGGGGAGGAGCCGGTGGGTCAGGCCCGGCGGGCTCGCTGTCACCATCGCAAGTTGCGACAGCCGAAGCCTCGATCTCGGGCGCTCTGACCCTCTCCCGACAGCTCGGGTCGGCGGCGGGGACCCAGTTGGCGGACGCCGCACGGGCTGCTTTCGACAGCGCCGCCACCCGCGGCTACCTGGCGGTGGCTGCACTCGGACTGATCGGTGCCGTCTGGGCATGGCGGGCCCTTCGCGACGCCCCGTGAGCCCGTCGAGAACACCAAGAAGTTCCTCCGCCGTCAGTGGCGAGGCACTGGGCGGCAGGGCACGGCGACGCCAAACCGCGAGAAGTCGAATCCTCCCAGAAGCACGGAGGCCCCCCATCGGCCGCGGGACCGCAGGCGTATCGCAGTGGAGAATGGCCTCCGGGTGCGTCACCGCTCCATCTCCCGACATTCGTCAGCGCCGTACCTCCGGGAGCACTTGAAACAGAGCGCGAGCGTCGCTGATCTGATACATCGCGAACCCAGTCGCCTCCAGCTCGGCGAAGTCGACGCCAGCGGACTCGGTGACTTCGCCAGCCACCTGAGCCGTCGCGGTATCGGTGCTCCTCATATGCGACGCACGCCGCCCGCAGATCCTGCTGACCACCCGCGCTTTCGCCCCAGGATCGAGGATCGAGTAGACACTGACTCTGCTATCGGACGGGAGCAAAAATATGGCGAGCCTTGCATGGCGATCAGGCCGAAGAGCCCTATTGGCGTGTTGGGCCCTCGTGGTGCTCATGGCCATCGCCGGCCTACCGGCACTCCCAGCGGAAGCGACCACCGACCAGTCGCTTCAGGGGCAGTACAGGATGGTCGCCCTCGACCCGGTGCCAGGCTCGGCTCTCGCCCCGTCCGTCCTGGACGTCCTGCGAGTCGGTGACCGGCAGTACGAGCTGACCCTCGCCCAAGCCACACGGCCGCGGCCGGGCGCCCTTGTCCAGGTGACCGGGCGGTTCACCGGGGCACGAGGCACGCTTGGTGACGAGATCTTTGCGGTCTCCACCCTGCAGCTCGTCCCTGGCGCCTTGCCGGCGGCCTCGCCGCCGACGACGGGCACGACCCAGGTCCTGGTCATCCTGGCCCAATGGACCACCCCCGATTCGGTGACCACAGCCAGTGCGAGCAACCAGATCTTTGTCGACGACAACGCGTGGTTTGCCGAGGCGTCGTACGGGCAGCTGCAGACGGCCGGCAACGTGACCCCGTGGCTTCACATCTCCGGTCCGACCACTCCGTGCGGCGCCGATGACATCATGATTCAGGCGCGATCCGCAGCGCAAGTGGCGGGATACGACTATCAGAACTATGGCCGAACGATCGTGTACTTCCCAAATAATGCCGACTGCACGTTCGCCGGACTCGGCGACGTAGGCGGTGACCGGGTATGGATCAACGGTTATATGCACAGGCGTGAAACAATCCACGAGCAGGGCCATAACTATGGACTATGGCACGCCCACTCGTATACCTGTCGAGACGGCTCTGGCAACCAGATTGTGCTGGCTGCCACCGCGAGCTCCTGTACCACCGACGATTATGGCGATCCCTTCGATGCCATGGGCGCGTCCAGTCTGGTCGGTCACTACAGCGCATCCCAAAAAGACTATCTCGGCTGGTTGGGTAGCCGACTGGCTACACTCGATGCTGGTGGGTCGGCCGTCCTTCAACCCTACGAACAGAACACGGCCGGCCCGTTGGCGGTCCGAATTTATGTTGGTGGTAACCGCTCGTATTGGCTCGAGTATCGCCAAGGATCCGGCTTCGACAGTGCGCTTCCATCCGGCGCACGGGATGGCGTCCTCGTCCACATGGTGGATCCGGCCATCGTCGCCAGTGGCCCCGAACTTCTCGACCAAAGACCAAGCGCGGCGGCGTCCTTCGATGACGCCGCACTGCCATTTGGCTCTAGCTGGCGTACTCCTGAGAACTGGACGATAGATGTTGGTCAACCTAACGCAAGTGGGCTACCGGTGTCTGTCGTTCCACCGGCCCCACCCGGAAATGATATTTGGTTCAATGCCGTACCATTGGTGGATAACTCCGGGTCAATCTCAGGAACGACGGTCGGTGCAAGTAAAGATCCCGGAGAACCAAATCATGCCGGGAATTCCGGCGGACATTCCGTATGGTACCGTTTCATCGCTCCGAGCGACGGCACTCTCTTGTTCGACACAATTGGGAGCAACTTCGATACCTTGCTTGGCGTCTACACTGGTACCAGCATTAGTAGCTTTACTTCCGTCGCTCAGAACGACGACAGCGGAGGTGGAACACAAAGTAGCGTTGGGCCGTTCGCGGTGACCAATGGGGTCACCTATTACGTTGCTATTGATGGCTACGGCGGTGCCACAGGGACTACCAATCTTGACTGGTCTTTCACCGGTACGGCGCCGCCGCCGGCCAACGATCTCTTCGTGAACGCGACGACCGTTGCGGGGAACAATGGATCGGTCGTCGGGAACAGCGTCAATGCCACGAAGGAAGTGGGTGAACCAGCTCACGCCGGCTACGCCGGAGGGAAGTCGGTGTGGTACCGCTGGATTGCGCCGGCAGCCGGCACTATCACCATCGACACCTCGGGCACGAGCTTCGACACATTGCTCGGGGTCTATACGGGAAGTTCGGTCAACGCGCTGACCCAGGTGGCGGCGAACGACGACGTGGGCGGAGGGGACGCCACGAGCACGGTCACCTTCGCGGTCGTGAGCGGCACCAGCTATCAGGTTGCCGTGGACGGATACGGCGGCGCCGCCGGCCCCTTCAACCTCCACTGGAATTTCGTCTCATCGGCGCCATCGCTGGTTCGGGTACAGCCGGGTAGCGGTCCGGCGACGGGGGGTCAGGCCGTTACCATCGACGGCAGCGGACTCGTCGGGATCACCGCAGTGACGTTCGGGTCCACCCCGGCAAGGAGCTTCACCGTCCTTACCGGAGCACAGATCTCGGCGACGACCCCTGCACATGCGGTCGGACAGACCAACGTGACCGTCAGTGGTCCAGGCGGAGTCTCGAACGCGGTGACGTACACCTACATCGGTCCTCCGTCGGTATCGGCGGTCACCCCTGCGAGCGGACCCCCCGGAGGCGGCCAATCGGTCGTCATCTCGGGCCTCGGATTCAACTCCACCAACTCGGTCTCCTTCGGCGGCATCGCTGCCGGCTTCACCGTCAACTCCGATAGCAAGATCACTGCCTCGAGTCCCAGCCACGCAGTGGGCCAGGTCAACGTGACCGTCGTGGGGACGGGAGGCACCTCGAATGCGGTCACCTTCACCTACGTGAACGTGTCCCGTTCCGGCGACTACAACGGTGACGGGAAGACCGATTTCGGCATCTACCGGCCCTCAACCGGTGCCTGGTACGTCGCCTACTCGGGCGGGGGCACGACATCGGCCAGTTGGGGCACGAGCGGCGACATCCCGGTGCCCGGCGACTACAACGGCGACGGCAGGGCCGATTTCGGCATCTACCGGCCCTCCACCGGTGCCTGGTACGTCGCATACTCGGGCGGGGGCACGACATCGGCCAGTTGGGGCACGAGCGGCGACATCCCGGTGCCCGGCGACTACAACGGCGACGGCAGGG
>JBBRXY010000025.1:0-39038 GCA_038238185.1 Acidimicrobiales bacterium | reverse complement strand
GGCCCCCCGGCGCGCGCGCCCCCCAGCAGCCGCCCCGCGCTCGCGCGCCCCAGCCCCCGCCGACGCCGGCCCCTCCGACCCCGTCGTGGGCCCCAATCGACGCCGACTCGCCGTCGGTCCCGGATCCGGTCGCCGCCGAGCGGGAGCCGCACTCGCCGTTCGCCAGGACCGAAATCGTGTCCGACACGACCCCGACGGACCAGCCCGGGCCACCCGTCGCGCCCGACGAGGACGTCGTTTCCGAGTGGGAAGCACTGGTTACCGAAGCCCTGCCGGCCCCTCCGACCGATCCCGAGTTGAAGCGCCTGGCGGCCGAAGCCGGTCTGACCCACGACCCTGCCGCCGGCCTTCCCGACACCAGTCCTGCCGTGCCCGACGCCGACCGCAATGTGGTGGAGGCGGGCCTGGCCGACCTGGTCTCCAACGTGGAGCTGGCCGATCTCCCCGACGACGCGGTGGCCGCCGCGCTCGACGACCCCGACAGCCCGGTACTCGCCCCTCTCGATGACCCGGCCCTCGCCGAGGCCTTGGCCCGGGAGCTGTCGATCAGCGACCTTCTGGCCGAGGATCTGGCGATTCCCGAGTCGGCCGCCGTCGATGACGAGCTGTCGATGCGAGAACTGCTGGCCGAGGATCTTGCCGGGCCCGTCACGGAGATCCCCACCGGTCTGGCCGCCGATGCTCGTGCGGCGGACGCCGGCCCGCTACTGATGTCCGATGAGGTCGTCGTCGAGCAGGCCAAAGCCGAAGCCGCAAATGCTTCGGCCGCAGCAGAGCAGGCCAAGGCTGCAGCGGACAGGGCCGACCAGGCCAGGGACGAGGCGGCCAAGGCGGAAGCCGCCAAGGCCAGGGCCAAGGCGGACGCCGAGGCGGCCAAGGCCGAAGCCGCCAAGGCCAAAGCCGAAGCCCGAGCCGAGAAGGCCAAGGCCGAAGCCCGAGCCGAGAAGGCCAAGGCCGAAGCCGCCAAGGCCAAAGCCGAAGCCCGAGCCGAGAAGGCCAAGGCCGAAGCCGCCAAGGCCAAAGCCGAAGCCCGAGCCGAGAAGGCCAAGGCCGAAGCCGCCAAGGCCGAAGCCCGAGCTGAGGTCGAGCGGGCCAAGGCCGAAGCCGCCCAGGCCGAAGCCCGAGCCGATGTCGAGCGGGCCAAGGCCGAAACCGAAGCCGCCGAAACCGACGCCGAAACCGAAACCGACGCCGACGCCGACGCCGACGCCGAGGATGGTGCCGTCGATCGCCGCCGGCCTCCGGAGCCGACCTACCGTCCGTTGCCCGAGGCCAAGCCGAGCATCATGCGAGGACTGCGGAGGGGCTGGAACCGGCCTCGCCCCTGAGGCCCCGGGACGGGGCGGTGAGGGGGCTCAAAGCGACGGCGACGAGGTCTGCAGGTCGGGGTCGAGGCCGGCCACGACTTCCCCGGCGCGCACGCCGCCGTCCGGCTCGACGGTGAACCAGCGCCCGGCGAGATTGTCGATCACCGCCGACCGTTCACCCCCGGCCAGTTGTTCGAGGGCCCTGATCACGCCGCCGTGGGTGATGACGAGGGGCGAGGCACCGTCGGACGCGGCCACCCGGGCCATGCCCGCCTCGACCCGGGCGAGGAAGGCCACCCGGGTCTCGCCTCCCGGCGTACCGGCCAGCCGTCCCTTCCTCCAGGCGTCGAGATGGTCGGGCCACCGCCTCTCGATCTCGGGCCGAGTCAGGCCCTCCCACTCCCCGACGTTGTACTCGCGCAGGTCGCCGTCGATGGCGACCCGGGCCAGTCCCAGGCCGTCGGCCACGATCGTGGCCGTGGTCCGGGCCCGGTCGAGGTCGGAGGCGGTGACGCTCGTGACGTTGGTGCCCTCGAGGTGTTCGGCCGCCTGCGTCGCCTGGGCACGACCGAGTTCGGACAGGGGCGGATCCGACCAGCCCTGCCAGCGACCCTGGGCGTTCCAGGTCGACTGGCCATGGCGCAGGAGGAGGACACGGGTCGCCACCGGGGCAGCCTATGATGATCGGACCGCTTGTAGTTTTTACTGAGGAGACGCGCGCGTGCCCGGGACTGTGGTCGTAGGGACCCAGTGGGGCGACGAAGGTAAGGGGAAGCTCACCGACCTTCTGGCCAAGGAGATGCAGCTGGTCGTCCGTTACCAGGGCGGCCACAACGCCGGCCATACCCTGGTGGTGGGTGGCGAGTCCTTTGCCCTCCAGCTCGTCCCCAGTGGCGTCATGTACCCGTGGGTCACACCGGTCATCGGCAACGGCGTGGTCGTCGACCCGGCCGTGCTGGTTGCCGAGCTCGACGGCCTCGAGGCTCGGGGCGTCGATTGCAGCCGGCTGAAGGTCTCGGGCAACGCCCACCTGATCATGCCGTACCACCATGAGCTCGACCGTCTCACCGAGCGCTACCTGGGCAAGAACAGCCTGGGTACGACCAAGCGGGGGATCGGGCCGGCCTACGCCGACAAGGCCACCCGTGTGGGCCTGCGGGTCCAGGACCTGCAGGACCCCAAGATCTTCCGCGAGAAGCTCGACGTCGTCCTCAAAGAGAAGAACCTGATCCTGGCCAAGGTGTACAACCGCCTGGCCCTGTCCGCCGACGACATCGCCGACCTGTACCTGGGCGAGCTGGCCGCCCGCCTCGACCCCCTCATCACCGACACCGTCGGCCTGGTCCACGACGCTCTCGAGGCCGATCAGAACGTGTTGTTCGAGGGCGCCCAGGCCACCTTCCTCGACCTCGACCAAGGCACCTATCCGTTCGTCACCTCGTCGAACCCGGTGGCCGGCGGGGCCTGCACAGGCGCCGGTGTCGGTCCTGGCCACATCGGCCGCATCATCGGCATCGCCAAGGCCTACGTCACCCGGGTGGGCTCGGGTCCGTTCCCCACCGAGTTGCACGACGAGGTGGGCGACACGCTCGTCGACCGAGGCCACGAGTTCGGCACCAATACCGGGCGCCGGCGTCGTACCGGCTGGTTCGACGCGGTGATGCTCCGCCAGGCCGTGCGCCTCAACTCCCTCTCCGAGGTGGCCCTCACCAAGCTCGACATCCTCGACGGCTTCGACAGCCTCAAGGTGTGCGTCGCCTACCGGGCCGAGGATCGCACCTACCGCCACGTCCCCTACCACCAGTCGGTGCTGCACAAGGCCACTCCGGTCTACGAGGAGGTGCCGGGATGGGCCGACGACCTCTCGGGTGCCACCTCGCTGTCCGACCTGCCCAGCGCGGCTCGCGACTACGTGGGTTTCCTGTCCGCGCAGATCGGTGTGCCGATCCGTCTCGTCGGTGTCGGACCGGGACGGGAGCAGTTCGTCGACTTCGGCCCTCCCCCCGACGATGACGACGACGATGGCGACGAGGACAGGTGGTGGGAGGACCAAGAGGACTTCGGCCCCGGCACCCTCGTCCTGTGAGGGTTTGTGTCGTCGGTGGTGGGGGACGGGAGCACGCGTTGCGCGACGCCCTGGCGGCCACTGCCGAGGTGGTGGTCACGCCCGGGAATGCGGGCATCCCCGGTTCGGTCGCCACTCCGCCCGAGGAGGTGGAGGCCGACCTGTTCGTCGTCGGCCCCGAGGTCCCCCTCGTCGACGGCCTGGCCGACCGCCTGCGGGCACGAGGCGCGCTGGTGTTCGGCCCCGGGGCCGACGGCGCCAGGCTGGAGGCGTCGAAGGCATGGATGAAAGAGGTGCTCGGACAAGCCGGCGTTCCCACCGCCGGCCATGCCACCTTCACCGACCCCGAGCCCGCCGCCGCCCACCTGCGTAGCCTCGTTCCGCCCTACGTGGTGAAGACCGACGGGCTGGCGGCCGGCAAGGGCGTCCTGGTCACCGAGTCGCTGGCCGAGGCCATCGACGACGTGGGCGCCAAGCTGGCCGGGCGTTCCTTCGGCGACGCCGGCCGGACGGTGGTGATCGAGGAGGGCCTCACCGGCCCCGAGCTGTCGGTGCTGTGCGTGTGCGACGGCACCCGCGTCGTGCCCCTCGCCCCGGCCCAGGACTTCAAGCGCCTCGGCGACGACGACGAGGGGCCCAACACCGGTGGCATGGGCGCGTTCTCGCCGGTGCCTCTCGCCGGGCCGTCGGTCGTCGACGGGGTGGTCGACCGCGCCGTCGAGCCCACCCTCGCCGCCCTGCGAGCACGGGGCATCGACTACCGGGGCGTGCTCTACGCCGGCGTCATCCTCACTGCCGACGGCCCCAAGGTCCTTGAGTTCAACGTCCGGTTCGGCGATCCCGAGGCCCAGGTGGTGCTGCCCCGGTTCGCCGGCGACCTGGCCGCCTTCCTGGCCGGGGCCGCGGCCGGACAGCTCCGGACGGAGCCGGCCTTTGTGGCCGACGCTGCCGTCACCGTGGTGCTGGCGGCGGAGGGCTACCCGACCGCCCCCCGTACCGGTGATTCCATTGCCGGCCTCGAGGTGGCGGCGGCCGAGAAGGGCGTCACCATCTACTGCGCCGGCGTGGAAAGCGGGCACTCCGGGAGTCTCGTCACCGCCGGTGGCCGGGTGGTGCAGGTCACGGGAATCGGGGTCGACCTGGCCGAGGCCCGCGACCGGGCCTACGGTGCCATCTCGCACATCACCTGGCCGGGGATGCAGTATCGGACCGACATCGCCAGGACCGCCGCCGCCAAGGAGGATGCGTGAAGGTCGCCGTACTCATGGGCTCGCCCAGTGATCAGAAAAAGATGGAACCCGCGGCGGCCACGCTCGCCGAGTTCGGGCTGGAGGCCGACACGCGGGTGATGTCGGCCCACCGCACCCCCGACGTCGTGGCCGCGTTCGCCAAAGGGGCACGACAGGCCGGCTACGGCGCCATCATCTGTGGGGCGGGGATGGCCGCCCACCTGGCCGGGGCCGTCGCTGCCAACACCACCCTGCCGGTGGTCGGCGTCCCCCTGTCGGGCAGCGCCCTGGGTGGCCTCGATGCGTTGTACGCCACCGTGCAGATGCCCCGGGGCGTGCCCGTGGCCACGGTGGCCGTCGACGGCGCCGCCAACGCCGCCATCCTGGTGGTCCAGATGCTGGCCATCACTGATACCGACCTGGCCGCCAAGCTCGACGATCGCCGGGCCAACCCATGATCCCCCGCTACTCGCTCCCGGAGATGGCCGCCCTGTGGACCGACGAGGCACGTCTGGGCACGTGGCTGGAGGTGGAGATCCTGGCCACCGAGGCCTGGGCCGCCCTGGGCACGGTGAGCCAGGACGACGCCAAGGCGGTGCGGGAACGGGCGCCCGTGGTGAACCCGGCCTTCGTGGCCGCGGTGGCCGAGCGAGAGGCCGTCACCGATCACGACGTGGCCGCGTTCGTCGACGTCGTCCAAGAGGCCATCGGCCCACCTGCCGGCAACTGGGTGCACTACGGCCTCACGTCGAGCGACGTGGTCGATACCGCCCTGTGCGCCACCCTGGCCCGGTCGGCCGACGTCCTGCTCGTGGCCAGCCGGGCCCTCGTTGCCACGCTCAAGGAACGGGCCCTGGAGTTCCGCGACGTACCCATGGTCGGGCGCACCCACGGGATGCACGCCGAGCCCACGACCTTCGGGGTGAAGCTGGCCCACTGGTGCCTCCAGGCCGACCGCGACCGGGCTCGCCTCGAATCGGCCCGCCAGGCTGTCGCCGTGGGGAAGCTGTCGGGAGCGGTTGGTACCTGGTCGAACATCGACCCGGCCGTGGAGCGCAGCGTGTGTGCCGCCCTGGGCCTCCGACCTGTCCCGGCCACCCAGGTCGTCGCCCGCGACCGCCACGCCGAGTACCTGTGGGCGTGCGCCTCGGTGGGGGCGTCCGTCGAGGCCTTCGCCACCGAGATCCGCCACCTGCAGCGCACCGAGGTGGGCGAGGTCGAAGAGCCGTTTCGGGCCGGGCAGAAGGGCAGCTCGGCCATGCCCCACAAGCGCAATCCCATCACGTGCGAGCGGCTGGCCGGCCTGGCCCGGGTGCTGCGCGCCAACCTGGGCGCGGGCCTGGAGAACGTGGCCCTGTGGCACGAGCGCGACATCTCCCACTCGTCGGTGGAACGGGTGGTGTTGCCCGACTCCTCGCTCCTTGCCCACTACGTGCTCGTCCGCATGCGCCGGGTGATCGAGGGCATGGTCGTGCATCCAGACCGGATGATCGAGAACCTCGACCGGTCCTTCGGCCTGGTCTTCAGCCAACCCGTCCTCCTCGCCCTCGTGGGGGCCGGCCTCACCCGCGACGTCGCCTACCGCATCGTGCAACAGGCAGCCGCCACGGCCTGGGCCGACCGGCGCTCCTTCCGATCGGAGTTGGAGGCCGACGATCGGGTGCCACTCACGCCCGAGCAGTTCGACGCTGCCTTCAGCCTGGAACGGTCGCTGGGCAACGCCGGCGCCGTGCTCGACGCCCTCGACGAGGTGGCCCCATGAGTCTCGTGAAGCTCCACTCAGGGAAGGTTCGCGACGTCTACGACGCCGGCGACGGGCTCCTGCTGATGGTCGCCTCCGATCGCATCTCCGCCTTCGACGTGGTGATGCACGAGCCCATCGTCGACAAGGGCAAGGTGCTCACCGGAGTCACCGCCTACTGGCTGGCCGAGACGGCCGACCTGGTGCCCAGCCATCTGGTGTCCACCGACGTCGCCGAGTTCCCTCCCGAGGCAGGTGACATCGATCCTTCATTGGGGCGCTCCGATCTCCGCCCCGCTCCCGGGCGCTCGGTCCTCGACCACCTGGCCGGGCGGACGATGCTCGTGCGCCGGGCCGAGATGCTGCCCATCGAGTGCATCGTGCGGGGCTATCTGGCCGGGTCGGGGTGGAAGGAGTACACCGAGTCCGGCACTGTGTGCGGGATCGGCCTGCCTGAGGGCCTGCGCCAGTCCGACCGCCTGCCCGAGCCACTGTTCACACCCTCGACCAAGGCCCCTGCCGCCCCCACCGGGCAGGAGACTGTGGTTCACGACGAGAACATCTCGCCGGCTCAGGCCGCGACGCTGGTGGGCCAGGATGTCTACCGCCAGGCCGAGGAGATCTCCCTGGCCGTGTATGCCCGTGCATCCGAAGCGGCTGCGGCCCGAGGCCTCATCGTGGCGGACACCAAGTTCGAACTGGGATTCGTCGACGGCGCCCTGACCATGTGCGACGAGGTGCTCACGCCCGACTCCTCCCGGTTCTGGGACGCCGAGACCTGGGAGCCGGGCACCTCCCCGCCGTCGTTCGACAAGCAGCCCCTCCGGGACTGGTTGGAGACGAGCGGGTGGGACAAGACGCCGCCGCCGCCGTTCCTCCCCTACGACGTGGTGCGTGAGACTCACGACAGATATCTGGCCGCCTACGAGCGGATCACCGGAAATCTGTTCTCGGCCTGGGCCGGAGAGGCATGATCGCAACCATGAGTGAGCGCCAGTGAAGATCCCGGTGCTGGTCGAGGTCACCCTTCGGCCCGACGTCGCCGATCCCCAGGGTGCCACCATCGAGCGGTCGCTGCCCGCCCTCGGTTTCGGCGGCGTCGAGGGTGTCCGGGTCGGTAAAGCCATCCGTTTCACCATCGACGCGCCCGACCAGGCAACGGCCCGCGGCCAGGTCGACGAGCTCTGCCGGACTTTTCTCACCAACCCGGTGATCGAGGACGTCGAGGTGACAATCGGATGATCACCGTGGGCGTGGTGGTGTTCCCCGGCTCCAATTGCGAGCACGACGTGGTGGAGGCGGTATCCGCCCTCGGTGGCGAAGGTCGCCTCGTCTGGCACGGAGACAATCGGATCGGTGATGTCGATGCTGTCGTGTTGCCTGGAGGCTTCGCCCATGGCGATTACCTCCGCCCCGGGGCGATCGCCCGTTTCAGTCCGGTGATGGCCGAGTTGGCCCGCTTCATCGCTGCCGGTGGCCCGGTAGTGGGAATTTGCAACGGGTTCCAGATTCTCACGGAAGCCGGCCACCTTCCCGGCGCCCTCCAGAAGAACCGGGGCCTGCGGTTCCTGTGCTCGACCGTCGCCGTACGGGTCGAGACAATTCAATCGCCGTTGACGAATACCGCAGCCGTCGGCAGCGTTCTCCAGCTACCGATCAACCACTTCGAGGGTAATTACACCTGTGACGCAACCACCCTCGACGAATTGCGGGCCCACGACCGGATCGTGCTGCGCTATCTCGACAACCCCAACGGCTCCACCGACGACATTGCTGCAGTCTGTTCGGCCGCCCGCAACGTGGTGGGCCTCATGCCCCACCCCGAGCGGGCCGTCGATCGCCTGGGCGCCACCCAGGACGGGAAGGTGCTCCTGCAGTCACTCCTCGCCACGGCCGGGGTTGTTGTATCTCAGGGGTAGAGACTCAATCCCCGCGGCCGATTCCGGCTCGGCGGAGCAGGCCGGCGTCGACACCGGCTTCGCGCCAGGCGGCGTAAGTGATCCCCTTGCGCAGTCCGTAGGGGCCGGCGGCGACGACGAAACCGTCTTCCAGCGCGGTCATGTCGACCACATTGTCGCTGACGGCCAGACTGCTGTTGAGATCCATTCGTTCTTGGAACAACTGCACGCGCGTGAGAGGGTCGGCCGTGGGCAGACTCTCCTCGATCACGCCCAGCCGCTTCTGGACTGACTCCGGGGTGCGCTTGCGGCCTCGCTTGGGCCGGTGCAGCTCCAACGCTTCCAGGTAGTGGCGCACGGCCCTTCCCTGTTCTCTGCCCTCGGCCAATGCGGCCTTGTGGGAGTCGGACATGGGTGTTCTTGAACGCTTGGTCTTGGGAGGCATTTCACAATTGTGGTCCCAAATACCGAAGATTTCAAATTGCTCCACTCATCCACGGGAATTTCCATAGCGAGCAGGCTGCGCCGACCCGGATCCGTCCGGACGGTCGAGGCCGTCCGGTACGGTGGGCCAGTGCCCGCTGCCGGATCCGCACCCTCGTCGGCCGACGCCACCACCGGTGCCGCGCTCGGGACGGACCTGCACCGCGCTCTCGGTCTCACCGACGACGAAGCGGCCTCCATCGAGCGCATCCTCGATCGCCCACCCAACGAGCTGGAACTGGCGATGTACGCGGTGATGTGGTCGGAGCACTGCTCGTACAAGTCGTCGCGTGCCCACCTGGGGCGCCTGCCCACCAAGGCCCCATGGGTGCTCGTGGGCCCGGGGGAGAACGCCGGGGTGGTCGACGTCGGCGACGGCTTGGCCGTGGCTGTACGCATCGAGAGCCACAACCACCCCTCGGCCATCGAGCCCTACCAGGGGGCGGCCACCGGGGCGGGTGGGATCCTGCGCGACATCTTCACCATGGGGGCCCGGCCGGTGGCGTTGCTCGACTCCCTGCACATGGGCCCGCTCGATGATGCCCGCAGCCGGTGGGTCCTCGAGGGGGTCGTCAGCGGCATCTCCGGGTACGGCAACTCGGTGGGCGTGCCCACCGTGGGCGGCGAGCTGGCGTTCCATCCCTGCTTCGCCGGCAACCCCCTCGTCAACGTCATGTGCGTCGGGGTGATGGCCCACGACCACCTCGTCCTGGCCCAGGCATCGGGTGTGGGCAACCTGGCCGTGCTGCTCGGTTCGTCCACCGGGCGCGACGGCATCGGCGGAGTGAGCGTTCTGGCCTCGGCCGCGTTCGACACCGGCGACGAGGTCAAACGGCCCAGTGTCCAGGTGGGCGACCCCTTCGAGGAGAAGCGCCTAATCGAGGCCTGCCTGGCGCTCTACGACGCCGACCTGGTGTCCGGCATCCAGGATCTCGGTGGCGCCGGCCTCACGTGCGCCACCAGCGAGACGGCGTCACGGGGCGGTGTCGGCATGGACGTCGACCTCTCGGCCGTACCCCTCCGCATGGCGGCCATGACCGCACCCGAGATCATGACCAGCGAGTCCCAGGAGCGAATGCTGGCAATCGTCGCCCCCGACGACCTCGACGCCGTCCTGGCCCTGTGCCGGCGCTGGGAGGTGCAGGCCACCGTGGTCGGCACCGTCACCGAGGGCCGGCGGCTGCGTATCCTCGACCGTCCCGGCGGCAACGTGCTGGCCGATGTTCCCGCAGCATCCCTGCACGACGACGGTCCTCTCTACGACCGGCCCATGCGGCCCCCCGCCGACCTGGAGGCTCGCCGGGCCGACGACCCCGCCCGCCTGCCGGCACCCGATGATTGCGGACGCGATCTGGCGGCCATGCTCGTCGACACCGCCTGGGTGTCGTCGCAGTACGACCACCAGCTGTTTCTGAACACGGTCGAGGGCCCCGGGGCCGACGCCGCCGTGCTGCATCTCAAGGCCCCGGGCATCGCCGGCACCGGCCGTGCCCTGGCCGTCACCACCGACAGCAACAGCCGATGGTGTGGCCTCGACCCACGCGCCGGCACATCGCTCGTGGTGGCCGAGGCGGTGCTGAACCAGGCCTGCTCCGGCGCCCGTCCTCTGGCCGTCGTGAACTGCCTCAACTTCGGCAACCCCGAGCACGCCGAGGTGATGTGGCAGCTGTCGGAGGCCATCGACGGTATGAGCGAGGCGTGCCTGGCTCTCGGGGTGCCCGTGGTCGGCGGCAACGTGAGCCTCTACAACGCATCGGCCGGCCGCGACATCGAGCCCACTCCCGTGGTGGGACTGCTCGGGTGCATCGACCGCCTCGATCGACGCCCCCCCGGGGTCGCGCTGGTCGAGGGGGCCGACCTGGTCGTGCTCGGACCGGCGGGTGGCGGCGGTTCGTCCGCCAACCTGGCCGGCTCCCGGTGGGCCTTCGAGGCCCATGGCCACACCGGCGGCGTGCTTCCCGCCCTCGACGTCGCCACCCACCTGGCCATGTGCGCCCTCGTTCGCCAGCTGGTGGTCGACGGGCTGCTGCTGGGCATTCACGACGTGGCCGACGGGGGCCTCGGGCTGGCGCTGGCCGAGATGGCGGTGCGATCGGGTGTGGGTTTCCGCGCCAGTGGCGTCGACGACCACAGTGAGCTGTTCTCCGAGGCGCCGTCGCGAGTGGTGGCATGTATGGCCCCCGGCCGCTCGGCCGAGGTTGCCGACCGGGCCGAGCGCGCCGGCGTGGTCATGACCGCGCTCGGACAGGCCGGCGGTGACCGACTCGTGGTCGACGGCCGGAACCCCGCTCAGAACGCCGCTCGGACCCTGGTCGACATGAGCCTGGCCGAGGCCTCCGCCAGCTACCGCGGGGCGCTGCCGACCGCGATGGGTGACTGACTCCCTTGGGGGGCCGTGGGAGGATGGGGCACGTGGAACCGTTGGGAACGGAGTCGCCGTCGCATACCCAGGCTGCGTACCCGAACGAGGGGATAGCCCCTGACCGGCCCGGCGAGGCGTGCGGCGTCTTCGGGGTCTACGCCCCCGGGCAGTCGGTGGCCCACCTCACCTACCGGGGCCTGTACGCGGTGCAGCACCGGGGCCAGGAGGCGGCGGGGATGGCGGTCAGCGACGGCGACAGCATCACCGTCGTCAAGGACATGGGCCTGGTCACCAACGTGTTCAACGAGCGTAACCTGGCGCCCCTCACCGGCCACCTGGCCATCGGTCACACCCGGTACTCCACCACCGGGGCCAGCGTCTGGAAGAACGCCCAACCCATTTATCGCGGCGTCGGCGATGCCGAGTTCGCCCTGGGCCACAACGGAAACCTCACCAACACCGCCGAGCTGGCCGAGGGTCTCGGCGTGCTGCCGGGAACGGTGCAGAGCGACAGCGAGGTCGTGGCCGAGCTGATCCAGGAGGCCATCGTCGAGGCCGGCCCCGGAGCCCGCAGCGACGGCCGTGACCTGGAGCGGGCCCTGATGGCCGTCCTGCCCCGCCTGAAGGGCGCCTTCTCCTTCGTGCTCATGGACGAGGCCCACGTCGTCGGCGTGCGCGACCCCAACGGGTTCCGTCCGCTCTGTCTCGGGCGCCTCGACAGCGGCTGGGTACTGGCCTCGGAGACTCCCGCTCTCGACATCGTCGGCGCCCATTTCGTACGCGAGCTCGAGCCCGGCGAGATGGTGGTGATCGACACCACGGGCACCCGGTCGATCCATCCCTTCCCACCCGAGCGCATCAACCCCAAGCTCTGCTTGTTCGAGTTCGTCTACTTCGCCCGGCCCGACAGCCTCCTCTACGGCCAGACCGTGCACAGCGCCCGCCAGCGGATGGGCGAGCTGCTGGCCGACCAGTCCCCGCTGCCCCGGTCGTCGTCCGACGCCGAAGCCATGGTCATGCCTGTGCCCGAGTCGGGGATCCCCGCGGCCGAGGGTTACGCCCGGCGCAGCGGCATTCCCTTCGGTCACGGCCTGGTGAAGAACCGCTACATCGGGCGCACCTTCATCGTGCCCAGCCAGGATCAGCGCAGCCAGGGCGTGCGCATGAAGTTAAACCCCATCCGCGACAACATCGCCGGCAAGCGCCTGGTGGTGGTCGACGACTCCATCGTCCGGGGAACTACCACCCGGGCCATGGTGGCCATGCTCCGGGAGGCCGGGGCAGCCGAGATCCACCTCCGCATCTCGTCGCCGCCCTACCGGTGGCCGTGCTTCTACGGGATGGACACCGGTACCCGCTCCCAATTGCTGGCCGCCGACCTCACCGTCCCCCAGGTCCGTGAGTACCTGGCCTGCGACACCCTCGCCTACCTCGACCTCGACAATCTTCTCACCGCCACCGGCGCGGCCAGCTCGGGCTTCTGCACTGCCTGCATCACCGGCTCCTATCCGGTGGCCATCCCCGGGATGGAGCCTCCGGGTCCGCCGCCGGCCGAGGTCATTCCCGTGGCCGAGCAGCTCGCCGTCGACCCCGTACATCCCTGTGGGTGAGACCTACGCCAAAGCCGGTGTCGACATCACCGCCGGCGAGGAGACGGTTGAGCGCATCAAGTCCAAGGTGCGCTCCACCTTCCGTCCCGAAGTGCTCGGCGACATCGGGGGCTTCGGTGGGCTGTTCGCCCTCGACCACGGCCGGTACCGCCACCCCGTGCTCGTCTCGTCCACCGACACCGTGGGCACCAAGGCGCTCGTCGCCGCCCGCACCGGCCGCTACGGCACCATCGGCATCGACCTGGTGGCCATGGTGGTCGACGACATCGCCGTTCACGGTGCCGAGCCCCTGTTCCTGCTCGACACCATCTCCGTCGGGCGCCTGGTGCCCGATCACGTGGAGGCGATCGTCGAGGGTGTGATCGAGGGGTGCCAGCAAGCCGGCTGTGCCCTGATCGGTGGGGAGATGGCCGAGAACCCCGACCTGTTCCCCGAGGGCCAGTTCGACCTGGCCGGCTTCGCCGTCGGCGTGGCCGACCGCGAGAAGCTCATCACCGGCGACCGGGTCAGGGCCGGTGACCGGCTTGTCGGCCTCCCGTCGCCGGGGCTGCGGTGCAACGGGTACTCGTTGGCCCGCCGGGTCCTGCTCGACGTGGCCGGTCTGCCCCTCGACGGCCCGGCCTGGAAGGGCGCCCACCACAGCCTGGCCGACGAGCTCCTCCGACCGTCGGTGGTCTACGCGCCCGCCGTCGTGGCGTTGAGCCGGGCCGTGTCCGTCCGCGCTTGGGCGCACATCACCGGTGGTGGTCTCCCCGCCAACCTGGCCCGTGTCCTGCCCAAGGGTTGCGACGCGGTGGTCGAGCGCGGGTCGTGGGAGGTGCCCCAGGTGTTCGGTGAGATCCAGCGGCTCGGCCAGGTCGCCGACGACGAGATGGCCAAGGCCTTCAACCTCGGTATCGGCATGGTCGCCGTCGTCCACCCGAAGGACCTGTTCAAGGCGCACGACGTCTTGCGGGCCGCCGGGGCGGAGAGCGTCGACATCGGTGAGCTGGTTCCGGGCGACGGCGGCCAGGTGAGGCTGGTCTCCTGACACCCGGGCCGGCCCGACGACTATCGCTCCCGGGGTGGCGATTGGAGCTCGTCCGGGGCCCGGTTGCGTCCGGTCTCGTAGCCTGCCTCTTGTGGCGACCGAGGATCCCGAATCCGGCGATCGACAGCTGCCGCCCGACGACCCCTCGGGGGTGGTCGAGGGACTGAGGGCGCAGCTCCGTCGGGCGGAGCGCCTACTCGGATCGGGAGTCCACGCCCTCGGCGACGTCGAGGGCCGGGTGCTGGTCCCGGCCTGGCGCCGGGTGACGCGCGCGGAATCACGGTTGGCGGTGAGCATCGCCGTCCTCGCGGCGATCGCCCTGCAGGCCTTTCTGCCAAATCATCTGGCGCCGCGTCCCCGGTGGGTCCTTCCCATCTTCGAGAGCCTGCTCCTGGTGGGGCTCATCACCGTGAATCCCAAGCGGTTCGAGCGTCGGTCGCCGAACATCCGGGTGGCGAGCATGTTCCTCATCGCCCTCATGAGCGCGGCCAACGCCTGGTCGGCCGGCCGCCTCGTGTTCGGCCTGATCGACGGCTCCGAGCACACGACGAGCGCCGGCCGGCTGCTGATGAACGGCGGCGCCATCTGGCTCACGAACGTGGTGGTCTTCGCCCTCTGGTACTGGGAGCTCGACCGGGGTGGCCCCGTTGCCCGCATGCTCGCCATGAAGCCCTACCCGGATTTCCTCTTCGCCCAGATGCAGACGCCCGACCTGGCTCCACCCGACTGGGAGTCGACGTTCCTCGACTACCTCTATCTGTCGTTCACCAACGCCACCGCCTTCAGCCCGACCGATGTCCTGCCCCTGTCGCGCTGGGCCAAGTGCACGATGATGTTGCAATCGGGGATCTCACTGGCCACCGTGGTCTTGGTCATCGCCCGCGCCGTCAATATCCTCCAGTAGAAGCGGTGTTGGGGACGGCGCGCTATTCGGGCTCGGCCCGCTCCTCGTCGCCTCCGCGAACAACGGCATCGAGTCGGGGCGACAGGGCCTCGACCTGGCGGCGGTTCACACGGATCCGCCGGTCGAGCTCTTCGACCAGCTCGGTGGCCCGCTGGAACCGCTCGGCCAGCCGGTCCACGTCGACCTGGCCCTGGTCGAACTCGGCGATGATCGCGTCGAGCTCGGCGGTGGCGTCGGCGTAGGAGATGTCGGCCATGGATGCCGGCGTGTCACGATCGGGATCGCTCATGGGGCCACGGCCACGGCCTCGGCTTCTACGACGCTCGTACGGTCGCCGTCGACGAAGCGGCTGATGATGCGCTGGCCCCGCCGGAGCCCGGAAGCGTTGCGCACCAGTGCGCCGCCCTCGTCGAGGGTCAGGGTCCACCCGCGCTCGAGTTGGCGGGTGGGGTCGAAGGCGGCCAGGACCCTGCAGATGCCGGCCAGGTCCCGCTCCTCGTCGCCCAGGGACCTTCGGGCGGCCGCGCCCACCCGGGCGACGGTGTCGCGCAGTCGTTCCTCGCTGCGGGCGAGGTCGAACGTGGTGACCCGGGCGACCGTCGATGCCTGCTGGTGCACCCGACCGGCCCGGTCGTCGATGAGGATGCCGGCCAGGCGGGGAAGGCGTTCAGCCGACGTCGCGACCGTCACCCCGGCGCCGGAAAGGGCGCGCCGGGCCGAGACCCGAAGGTCGTCGGACCGACGGGACATGGCGTCGCCGTGGCGGTCGAGTTGGCCGGCGGCGCTGCGGGCCAGCGATGTCTGGCGGCCGTGCAGGTGGTCGTAGGCCGCCCTGTCGCGACGTCGCGCCAGTTCCCGGAGTCGTCGTGCCCGCGTGCCGACGGACACTTCGAACTGGCCGACCCGGGCGACGAGCGCCTGGGCGCAGGCGGTGGGAGTGGGGTAGGCGGCCGCCGCGGCATCGTCGGCCAGGCAACGGTCGCCCGTATGCCCCAGGCCCGTCCACACCTGCACGGTTGCATTGGCCATGGCCCGGGCCACCACCTCCGAATCGAAGGCATCCAGGTCGGCGCGAGCGCCCCCGCCCCGAACGACGACGATGACGTCGACGGGGGCCGTCCCGAGGGTGACCACCGCGGCGGCGACCCCAGCCGGGGCTCCGGGCCCCTGGACCACCACCGGTCGCTCCACCAGCACGAAGGCGTAGCCCGAGGCGGTGAGGACGTCGCAGAAGTCGCGGTAGCCCTGGCTCTGGCGGCTGGCGACCAGGCCGATCCGCAGGGGCACGGGCCCGAGCGACTGCCGGCGGTTGGTGTCGAGCAGGCCCTCGGCCGCGAGCGCTCGTCGCAGGGCGAGCCGGCGAGCGGCCAGGTCGCCGAGGAGGGCGTCGGTGTCGAGGGCCGAGCAGTCGAGCTGGAGGCGGCCCGTCCCCGGGCGCAGGCCGACCTGGCCCAGCAGCGAGACGGTCATGCCTTCGCGCAGGGTGAGGCCCCGCTCGTCGAGCTGGCTGCGGATGCGGGCCCACGCCGTGCGCCAGATCACCACGTCGAGGGTGGCGTCGACCTCGGTGGCATCACGGGCTGGTTCGGCCAGGGTGACGAAGCACGAGCTGCCGCGTGGTCGCAGCACGCTGATCTCGGCCCTCACCCAGACCGGGCCCCGTAGACCCTTGGCGATCGCCACCGAAACCTTCCGGTAGAGATCGCGGATGCCCGGCGCCTCGGCCGGCCCGGTGGGAAACAGAGTCACGGTCGAAGGGTATCGGGGCGCCGGCCCGCCACCGAGATTGTTCTGGTCGGGTTTCGGGGGGCTAGGCCCCCCCGAAAACCGACCAGAACGGGTTGGCGGGGGACTCAGGCCTCCAGCAGCGACCGGCAGGCGGCGACGATGTCAGGTGGCCCGATCATCACGGCCGCTTCGGCGGCCATGGCGTAGGGCATGGCCGGCACATCGGCCATGGCCAGGCGGCGGACCGGTGCATCGAGGTCGTAGAAGGCTTCCTCGGCGACGATGGCCGCCACCTCGGCTCCCACGCCGAAGCTCACGTTGTCCTCGTGCACGACCAGGAGGCGGCCGGTTCGCACGACCGACGTGATCACCGTGTCACGGTCGAGGGGCGAGATGGTGCGCAGGTCGATGACCTCCACCGAGTAGCCCTCGGCGGCCAGGGTCGCAGCGGCGGCAAGGCAGTGGTGGCGGTGCACGCCGTAGGTGACCACGGTGAGATCGTCGCCGGGCCGGGCCACTTCGGCCACGCCGATCGGTACCCGCCAGTCGCCGTCGGGGACGACGCCCTTGATGTGGCGGTAGGTTTTCTTGTGCTCGAGGAACAGGACGGGGTCGGGATCCTCGACCGCCGAGCGCAGCATGCCGGCCACGTCGGCCGGGGTCGACGGCACCACTACCTTGAGCCCGGCCACGTGGGCGTAGAAGGCCTCCACGGCCTGGGAGTGGTAGATCGCCCGGTGGGTGCCGCCTCCCCACGGGGCCCGCACCACCATGGGAACGCTGAAGTCGCCCGCGGTGCGGTAGTGGATCTTGGCTGCCTCGCTCACCAGCTGGTCGAAGCAGGAGTGGAGGAAGTCGGCGAACTGGATCTCGGCCACGGGATGCAGGCCGTCGAGCGCCATCCCGATGGCGATACCAACGATCGACGACTCGGCCAGGGGTGTATCGATCACCCGGTTGGGCCCGAACCTGGCCTGCAGGCCTTCGGTGGCCCTGAACACGCCGCCGAGCAGGCCCACGTCCTCACCCAGGACGACGACGTCGTCGTCGTCACCCATCAACTGGTGCAGGGTGTGGCGCACGGTCTCGACTACGTTGCGCTCCACGCCGGCGGTCGGCGCGGTGATCCCCAGAGGCCGGGCTGCCGGAGGACCGACGACCGGCCCCGCCACCGCCGGCTCTGTGCCCGAAGGGAGTGGCGGTGCGCCGCGGATGGGGCGCAGGGGGCGGGCGTAGACCTTGGTGAAGGCCATCTCGCCGGTGGCTTCCGGGGCCGCCTGGGCCCGACGGGCGGCATCTTCGACCTCGGCCTCGACCTCGTCGCGAAGGCGGGCGTCGTCGTCGGGGCTGAGCAGGCTCAGGCCCAGGAGGTAGTCGCGCATCCGGGGAAGGGGGTCCTTGGCCCGCCAGGCCTCGACTTCCTCGGGCGCCCGGTAGGCCTTGTCGTCGTCGTCGGAGGTGTGCGGAAGGAGCCGGTAGGTCTTGCACTCGACCAGGGTGGGGCCGCCTCCCTCCCGAGCCCGGCGCACCGCGGTCTGGGTGGCGTCGTACACGCTGAGAGCGTCGTTGCCGTCGACCACCACGCCACCGAAGCCATAGGCCTGGGCGTGGGAGGCCACGTCCTCGACCGCTGACTGGAGGCCCATGGGCACCGAGATGGCGTACAGGTTGTTCTCGCACAGGAACACCACGGGCAGGCGGTGGATGCCGGCGAAGTTGAGGGCTTCGTGAAAGTCGCCCTTCGAGGCCGTGGCCTCGCCGAAGTAGCAGACGGTCACCCGGTCGTCGCCGCGTATCTGCGACGCCTTGCCCAGCCCGGCGGCGTGGGGGAGTTGGGTGCCGATGGGGGACGACCCGGTGATGATCCCGAGGCGCTTCGAGCCCCAGTGGTACGGCATCTGGCGGCCGCCGGAGTTGGGGTCGTCGGGCCGGGCGAAGCCGTTGAGCATCACCTCGTAGGGAGTCATGCCCATGGCGAGCACCACGCCGACGTCGCGGTAGTAGGGGAGGACGACATCGTGGCCGCGGGTCAGGGCGAAGGCGGAGCCGACCTGGGCGGCCTCCTGGCCCTGGCCGGGGATCATGAAGGGGATCGTGCGGTTGCGCGAAAGGTTCCACAGCTTCTGGTCGACGGCGCGGGCCGTGACCATGGTGCGGTAGAGGGTCCGCAGGTCGTCGTCGCTCAGGCCCAGCTCGCGGTGGCGGTCGGCCACCGAGTTGGCCGATGTCGGCTCGACCCTGACTCTGGCCATCACTACCCCTTCGACGCTGTTCGGATCAGACGTACATGGCCCAGATCGTGCATGCGCCGCTCGGCCAGTTGGTCGGCGGCCTCGGTAGTGGACACGGCGCTCTGTTCGGCCGTGGTCAGGAGGGTGCTGGTGGTATCGAAGATCGCCTGCACCGCAGCGTAGGCCCGTTGCCGGTTGTAACCGCCGGGGGCAAGCTCATCGGCGATGTTGATCAGTCCGCCAGCGTTGACAACGTAGTCGGTGGCGTAGGTGACGCCGGCTTTGGCCAGCAGCGTGGGGCCGTCGGCGTCGGCGAGCTGGTTGTTGGCCGAGCCCACCACCGCGGCGCCGCCGAGCTCGGCGATCGTGGTGGCGTCGAGGACCGCACCCAGGGCGCACGGCGAGAAGATGTCGCATTCGACGCGGTGGGCGTCGGTGACGGCCACCTCCTCGGCGCCGTGATCGGACACGGCCCGGCCCACGGCCGCGGCGTCGACGTCGGCCACGCTGACCCGGGCCCCGGCGCCCACCAGATGGCCGACCAGGTCACTGCCCACCTTGCCGATCCCCGAGACGACGACATGGCGACCATCGAGCGACGGGTCGCCCCAGAGGTGGCGACTCACCGCCTTCATGGCCCAGAGGATCCCGAATGCCGTGGCCGCCGAGGGGTCGCCCGAACCTCCGAGCGTCTCGCTCACGCCCGTAACGCAGTCGGTCTCGCGCCGGACCAGATCCATGTCGGCCTGTGTGGTGCCCACATCCTCGGCCGTGAGGTACCGGCCTCCGAGTCCGTCGACGAAGCGGCCGTAGGCCCGCAGGAGGGCCTCGCTCTTGATCGCGGCCGGATCGCCGATGATGACGGCCTTTCCCCCACCCAGATCGAGACCTGCCGCGGCCGCCTTGTAGGTCATCGCCTTGGCCAGGCGCAGGACGTCGACGAGCGCGGCGTCCTCGTTGGCATACGGGTAGAAGCGGGTGCCGCCCAGGCCGGGACCGAGCCGGGTGGAGTGAATGGCGATGATGGCCCGCAGCCCGCTGGGGCGATCGTGGCAGTACACGATCTGCTCATAGTCGTCCCCGCCGATCCGGTCGAAGACGGCCACCGATCCAGGCTAGTCGCCCACGCTGAGCGCCGACTCTGGCCCACCCGGTTCGTTGTGAGAATCAGGCGACGACGAGGGTGGCGGTCTGGTGCTTGTCGTGGAGCTGGCAGAAGATGCGGAACGTGCCGCCCTGGTGGGCCGTGAACTTGACGTGCACGGGCGGGGCCGTCGGGTCGATGAGGCGACTGATGTGGTAGCCCTCGATGTCGAACCCGTGGGTCTTGTCGGTGGTGTTCTTGACCACCAGGTCGACGTGGTCACCCTTGTGGACGCTCACCACATCGGGGCTGAAGCCGGGCTTGCCGTCGACGATGGAGGCCGAGATCGTGCGGGTGGAACTCTGGCCGACACAGCCGACCAGGGCGACCAGGGCGACCATGGCGATGGCGGCACCGGCGACGGCTCGGAATGCGCGTGAGCGGTTGACGATCGACACGGCTGCAAACGTAGCGGATCGGCGCTGGGGGTCAGCCGATGGCCTGGCGGACGGCCCGGGTGGCGACGCTCACCGCGTCGAGGCGGGGCTGGGCCTCGCCCTCGACCTCGCTCACGAGCCTGGCCACCTCGCCGATCTGTTCGACGCGCTCGGCCAGGAACCGAATGACGGCCTCGGGCTCCGGCTGGTCGGCGTGTTCCTGCAGGGCCCGGTGAGCCCCCAAACGCCGCAGGTCGGTGAGATCGTCGACCAACCCCCGCCGCACCGCGGCCGACCAGCGGTCGTCGGCCACGGCCAGGCCGACCTGGTGGATCAGGCGGTCGACGCCAAAGGACTCCCCGACCCAGAGCATGGCCGAGGCGATGCCCGCCACCGACCGGCCGGTGGTGCGCACCAGCTCGGCGACGTCGGCCCCGATGGCCAGGTCGCCCATGCACGCCAATTGTGCGGCCAGCTCGGGATCCACGGCCGCCTCGATCAACAGGTCTGCGGCTCGACCTCGCATCCGCTGCCGGTACGGCGTGCCGATGTCAGGCAGCACGGCTTGTAACTCGGACACCACCGGTCGGTCGCGGGCCGCGGTGACGGCGATGTCGTCGCCCTCGCCCCGGCGGAGGTAGGCGCGGGTCAGGGCCTCGAGCAGGTCGCTCACCATGGCGGCGGAGTTGACGAGAGCTTCGGTGCCGGCGGCGTCGCAGCTCTCGTCGACGTGTCGCCACCACTGGTCGGCATCGACGGCGCGGCGAGCCACCACAAAGGCGGCCACCACCGATGCCGGTCGGGCCCGGGTGTCGGCCACCAGCCGGTGGACGAACGTCGCGCCCATGCGGTTCACCACCTCGTTGGCCAGGACCGACGCCACCAGCTCCCGCCGCAGGCGGTGCCGGTCGAGGAGGTAGTCGAACCGCGTCGTAAGACTCGCCGGGAAGTACGACACCAGCTCGGGCCGGGCCGCAGGCTGGTCGGGGAGTGAAGACACCAGCAGCGCCGCGGTGAGGCTGCGCTTGGCTCCGGCCAGCAACACGGCCAGCTCGGGACGAGTGAGGCCGGCACCGGCGCGACCGCGCGCCTCCATCTCGGCGGTGGACGGCATCGCCTCGACGGTCCGGTCGAGCACGCCCGTGGTTTCCAGGTCGACCAACAGCGCCTCGGTGACGGCCATGGCGTCCGGGCTGGCGGCGTGGGCCCGGCTCAGGGCCATGCTCTGCAACGCACAGTTGCGTAGGACGCGGGCGACCACTTCGTCGCAGGCCTCGTGCAGCAGGCGGTCGCGTTCGGCGGTCGTCACCTCGCCCGACTCGACGGCCAGGGCGAGCAGGATCTTCAGGTTCACCTCGTGGTCGGAGATGTCGACGCCCGCCGAGTTGTCGATGGCATCGGTGTTGACGTGCCCTCCCCGCCTGGCGTACTCGACCCGGGCCCGCTGGGTGAAGGCCAGGTTGGCGCCCTCTCCCACCACCCGGGCCCGGACGCTCGACGCTTCGACGCGCACCTCGGCGTTCCTGCGGTCGTCGAGCCCGGCGTCGGCCTCGGTGCTGGCCCGCACGAAGGTGCCGACGCCGCCGGCGAAGAGCAGGGCGACCGGCGCCCGCAGGATGGCCCGGATCAGCTCTGCCGCAGTCGGGTACTCCTCGGTCATGCGCAGCATGGCCTGCGCCTCGCTGCTCAGCAGGATCCGCTTCTCCAAGCGGGACCACACGCCGCCGCCGGGGCTGATGAGGGCTCGGTCGTAGTCCTGCCACGAGGAGCGGGGGAGCGCGAACAGGCGAGCCCGCTCGGCGTACGAGGCGGCCGGGTCGGGCGCGGGATCGATGAAGATATCGCGGTGGTCGAAGGCGGCCACCAGGCGGATCTGGTCGGAGCAGAGCATGGCGTTGCCGAACACGTCACCGGACATGTCCCCGATCCCCACGACGGTGACGGGGTCGGCGTCGGGCCGCACGTCGGGCCCCGAGGTCTGCTCGTCGGACTTCGGGGTGGGTCCCGGGTCGATGCCGAGGGCGGCGAAGTGGTGGCGCACGGCGACCCATGCGCCGCGCGCGGTGATGCCGATGAGCTTGTGGTCGTAGCCCCCCGAGCCCCCGGAGGCGAACGCGTCACCCAGCCAGAACTTTCGCCCGACGCTGATCGCGTTGGCCAGGTCGGAGAACGTGGCGGTGCCGCGGTCGGCCGCCACCACCAAATAGGGATCGTCGGAGTCGCGACGTCTGGGGACAGGAACGACATGGCCGCCTACCACGTTGTCGGTCACGTCGAGCAGGGCGGTGATGAAGATCTCGTAGGCCCGGGCCGGGTCGACGGCATCGGTGCCGTATCGGGGCCGTTTCACCACGAAGCCGCCCTTTGCCCCGGTTGGCACGATGACGGCGTTCTTCAGCACCTGGGCCCGCATCAGGTCGAGTACCTCGGTGCGGTAGTCGTCGGGTCGGTCGCTCCACCGGATACCACCTCGGGCCACCGGTCCCCACCGCAGGTGGACGCCCTCGACGGCCGGTCCGTGGACGAAGATCTCGCGGTAGGGCACCGGTCGGGGAACGTCGGGGACGCCGGCGCTCTGAAGCTTGAGGGCCAAGTGGGCGCTGTCGCCGAGATAGCGGTTCGTCCGCACGGTGGCGTCGACGAGCGACAGGAAGCCTCGCAGGATCCGGTCGTGGTCGAGGAGGGACACGGCATCGCAGCTGTCGATGATCTGGCGACGCAGCTCGACGATGGTCTCGGGCCCGGCGTCGAGCGACGGGTCGAACCGGGCTGCGAACAGATCGACGATGGCCCGGGCCGCAGAGGCGTTCTCGGTCAGCACCTGGGCCACGTAGTCGTTCGTGAACGCCGTGCCGACCTGCCGGCGGTAGCGCAGGTACGCACGGAGCACGGCCACGTCGTGCCACGGCATGGCCGACCGCAACACCAGGCGGTTGAGTGAGTCGGCGTCCGCCCGGCCGTGCCAGAGGGCGACGGCCGCTTCGGCCAGCAGGGGCCCGTCGCCCTCGACATCGAGCGGTGCTTCGGAAGGATCACGCACGCCGAAGTCGTGGAGATGGACCCGACGGTCCGTTCGGGCACGGAGCCGGTCGTCGCCGAGCACGTAGGGCACGTCCTCCACGGCCCACAGGCCTAGGCTCTCGATGATCGGGAGGAACTGCGAAAGCTCCACGCCCGCACCGGCCGAGAAGACCTTGAGGCGTGCCTGGGCCCGACCGTTGAGATCGGGGGCCAACACGATGCGGATCCCGTCCCCTGTTCCGCTGGGTTCACCGGCCAGGAGGGCATCGAGGTGCAGCAGGTCGTCGACGGCCTGGTAGGGCTTGGTGGCGTCCCGGTACGGGCCGGTGAACCACTCGGCCCACACCTGGGTGAGCTCGGTGGAGCGCTCCTCGCCGACACGGGTGCCGAGGGAGACGGCGAGCTCCTGATCCCAGGTCCGGCACAGGAGGCGTACCTCGCGTTCCAGGGCGTCGATCTGTTCGGGCACGGAGCCGGCAACATGGACAACGAGGCGGATGATCGCCTCTGGTCGATCGGCGAGGGAGACGTCGGCATCGACGCGGATCCCGTCGAGCTGGACCATGAGGAACCGTTCCAGGCGCCGCCGCAGGGCTGACGAGTACAGGTCGGTCGGCATCGAGACCAACGCCGACACCAGCTGGTTGCCGGGGTCGACCCGCAACAGGGCGCGCACGTCGTGCTCGTGCTCGGCCGCCATCAGCTCGACGAGCGTCCGCCGCAACGTGGGCACGTCGGCCTGGAGCAACTCGTCGGTGGGCAGGGCCTGGAACAGCGACACGAGGGCGGCCTCGTCCTGGCTCCCCTCCAGCACATCCTCGAGCTCGAGGACGCGGTGCAGCTTGTACCCGACGACCGGAGTCGTTGCCGCCGGCTCGGCGTTGGCCGAGTGGCTCAGCACACCGACGACGCGGAACGTGCCGATCACGTCACCGGAGGGGGTCACGCGGGCCACGTCGATGCAGTGCATCGGCACCTGCCGGTAGACCGTGCTCACCTCGGGGGTGCCGGAGAAATGCAGCAAGTGGCTGCTGTCGACGTCGATCCGTTGCTGCAGAAGCGGAGCATCGGGGCGGGCCAGAACACCGAGAGTGCCGACCGGCGATCCATGCTCGCCGGTCATCTCGACGCCGGGAGACGTGGCCGGGAGATCGCAGCACCCCGACAGCACGAAGTTGCCCTCGAGTATCCAATCCAGGAGATCGGCGGCTTCGCCGACTTCGTCGGCCGCGTAGCGCAGGCCGGCATTGGCCCTCGCCTCTGCGGCCACTGCGGCGATCCGGTCGCGCATGGCATCGTGGTCACCGGTGACGGCGAACACGTCGTCGAGTACCCGGGTGACGGCGTCGATCAGGGCCAGACGGCCGGCCGGGTGCACCCGCTCGCCCAGCTCCACCCGCAGGAAGGATTCGCGATGCGCTGCCCCGCGAACGGCCTGCACCGCCGTCAGCCGGCCGTCCGGGCCGCGCTCGCATCCCAGCACGGGGTGGTGGGTGCGTACGGCCTCGTGTCCGAGCCGGTGCAGCTCCTCTTTGACCGAGGCGACGATGAACTGGCGGTCCTCGCAGATGACGTCGATGACGGTACCCCCCGGCGCCCGGCCATCGAGCGTGGTCTCGGGATCGACCACTCGTACCCCGATTTCACCGGCGCGGCGATGATCGACGAAGGCGAAGGCATCGGCGAGGGCGGCGGCGGTGGCAACGGGATCGGCGTCCTCGAGGAGGGCGGACGGAACCCGGCGCAGGACCGCTCGGCCGAACTCGACGACGACAGGGGAGCGGGCGACGACATACCCCAGTTGCTCGATGATGGGTGCCAGCCCCTGGTCGCTCTCCGCGTCATCCGCCGGCGGCTCGACCACTCCTCGGCCGCCCATGTCGACCAACCGTCTCCTCCCTCGGTCAGGGTCGACTCTACCTGTGGCTCGCTCGCTATCGGCGTGATCGTCCGGGCGGCGACCGGTCATGCTGTTGCGATGAAGGAGGGCGGCCGGTCGCCGGGGACCATCGTGTTCTTTCACGCCCACCCCGACGACGAGGCCATCTTCACCGGCGGGACGATGGCCCTGTTGGCGCGACGCGGATGGCGGACCGTCCTGGTGGTCGCCACCCAAGGCGAGAAGGGTGAGACGTCGTCGCTGGTCGCTCCCGACGTGCCACTCGCTGTCCGCCGGGTGGCGGAGACGGCCCAGGCCGCCGAGGAGCTGGGGGCGGAGCGCATCGAGTTCCTCGGCTATCACGACTCGGGAATGGTCGGGACCACCGATGAGCCGCCGGACGGGGCGTTCGTCCGGTCGTCGGTCGACGAGGCGGCCGACCGTCTGGGCCGGATCCTGGTCGAGGAGCATCCCGCGGCCCTCGTCAGCTACGACGAGCGCGGCGTTTACGGCCACCCCGATCACATCCAGGTCCACCTGGTTTCGCTGCGGGCGGCCGAGCGCCACGGGGTGCCCACCGTCTACGAGTCAACGGTCGACCGGGAGTACCTGCATTTCGTGGAGACCCACCTCGTCGTCGAGGCTTCGCTGGCTTCGGAGCGGCCCGAGCGGCCTGGGCCCGAGCGGCCCCCTGAGCGGGGTGCCGGGCCCGAGCGGCCCCCTGAGCGGGATGCCGGCGACCTCGGGCTGGCCGCGTCCCAACTCGGGTTGTCGACGGTGGAGATCGACTGCACCGTCGACGTTCGCTCCGTGCTGGAGGTCAAGCGCCGGGCCATGGCGGCCCACGCCAGCCAAATTCCCGAGAGCGCGTCGGCACTGCGTCTGCCCGATTCCGACTTCGCCGCCGTCTACGGCTTCGAGTGGTACGCCCGGCGCGGGCCCGCGGGTCCTATCGACGATCTCGCCACCTGAAGCACTCGTCGTGGCCCCTCGCCGGTACCGACAGCTCCTGAAGCTGACCCGACGAGAGGGATTCGGGCCGACGCCCCTCCGGGGTCGCCACGTTGAGCGAATGAGCGACTCAACCGGCGTCCGTCTCCGACGGGTGGTCGAAGAAGCCGGCGGCGTCGACGTCAAGGTGGGCCAGATCGCCGCCACCCGGACCGACCTGGTGCCGCCGGCCATCTGCGAGGAACTGGTGGCGTTGCAAAACCGGGTTCCGGCCGAGCCCGTCGAGCGCATCAAGCCCGCCCTCGAGGCCGAGTTGGGGGCCGAGGCGGGACGGAGGTGTTCGCCGAGTCGACTGGAAGCCGCTGGCCGCCGCCTCCATCGGCCAGACCTACCAGGCCCGCCTGCGTAAGGGTGAGGCTGTGGTCGTCAAGATCCAGCGCCCCGGCCTGGCCGACGTCATCGAGCGCGACCTGGAGGCGCTGGGCCTGGTCGCGGGACTGGCCCAGCGCCGGACGGAGTTCGCCAGTGGTGGCCGCCGGCTCGCGACGGCACGACCTGACTCCGAAGGTGCGATGCTGGGCCCGTGACCACCCGGATCACCTATGCCGGACCGCCGTCGCTGGCGGTGGCGACGGCCAGGATGCTCGCCGACTTCGAGGGCATCGATCTCACGTCCTCGGCGCCGCCGGTGCGTGGTGACGGGCCCCGGGGCACGGTCGTCCTGGTGCTCACGGTGGAGGGCGCGCCGGAGGCCATCGACGCGGCTGTCGGACACCTGCGCGCCGGTCTCGCGCCGGGAGCCACGATCGAGGCCGAAGACGGCGTCTGACCATTAGGGCACCGACGCCACGCCGGAGTCGAGGAGCCGGCGCAGGCTGACGGCGTCGTCGGCGAGGGCGACGACCTGCACCGCCGAGCCGGGCAGGGCGAGCACGGCGTCCTCGTCACCAGCTCTCCGGCGTGGCCCTCCGGTCACGGCCGTGATCGGAGGGTCGCCACGCCGTCGCCGGTCAGGCCGTCGAGGGCGGCGGTCCGCCCGGTCATGGCCAGCACGAGCGATACGATCGGGCCCGAGACCTCGGGCCCGTCGCCGTGCGACCAATCGGCATCGGTGGCCTGCAGCCGGAGGCCGGCGATGCGCTTCTTGGATCCGATGAGCACGTTCGAGCCCTTGTAGAAGTCGGCGACCTGGACGGCGGCATCGGCGGGGTACTGGCGGGCGATCCCGAGGGGTCGCCGGATGTCTTCGGAGTGGACGATCACCTCCCCGAGCCACGTGTCGGGCGGCCCGGGCGGGTGTTTCGACGAGTCGACCTCGGCCCTGAACCGGGTTAGCGTCTCGGCCGGGGAGCCGGCCCGTTCGGACGCGATTCCTGCCGCCTGCACCTGGTTGAACCGGAAGCCCGAGCCGATCAGCTTTCCGAAGAACTGCGGCGGCGTGAGCTTGGCCGTCGCCGTCATGTGGGCCAGCACGTCGTGGAGCGTCCAGCCGTCACAGAGTGACGGCATCGCCCACTGTGTATCGGTCACGCTCCCGAGATCGTCGGCGAGCGCCCGTCGCTCGGTGTGGATCGTCGGCCAGATGTCTACCTTCGCCATCGCACCCTCCCTGAGTCGGTGGAGATGGTCGGATACCCATTGTGCCCGGGTCGGACGCGTGCAGCCTCGGCGGCGCTACCGTCGGCGTGATGACCGACGACGGCGTCGCCCTCGAAGCGGCAGGTCACGAGATGCTCATCACTCACCCCGACAAGGTGTTCTTCGCCGAGCGGGGGGAGACGAAGCTCGACCTGGCCCGCTTCTACCAGGCGGTCGAGGGCCCGCTGATGGCCGCCGTGGGCGGTCGCCCGGTGATGCTCCAGCGCTTTCCGAACGGAGCCGGGAAGTCGTCGTTCTTCCAGAAGCGGGTGCCCGACAACCGACCTGACTGGCTGGAGACGGCGGTGGTGAGCACCCCCAACGGCACCACGTCGCAGGCGCTGGTGATCGCCGACCTGGCCCACGTGTTGTGGGCCGTGAACCTGGGCTGCCTCGGCTTCCACGTGTGGCCCACCCGGGCCGCCGACGCCGAGCACGCCGACGAGTTGCGCATCGACCTCGACCCTGGGCCCGGAGTGACGTTCCCCATGGTACGGGAGGCGGCCGCCGAGGTCCGGGCCCTGCTCGAAGACCTGGGGGTGCTCGGCATGCCCAAGACCACGGGCAACCGGGGGATCCACGTCTACGTCCGCCTGGAGCCCCGGTGGACTTCGTACGAGGTGCGCAGCGCGGCCGTGGCCTTGGCTCGGGAGTTGGAGCGCCGACGCCCCGAACTGGTGACGGCGGCATGGTGGAAGGAGGAGCGGGGCGAGCGGGTGTTCGTCGACTTCAACCAGAACGCGCCCCACAAGACCATCTTCGGCGCGTGGTCGGTGCGAGCCCGGCCGGGCGCGCAGGTGTCGACCCCGTTCGGGTGGGACGAGCTCGAGACCATCGAACCCGACGCCCTGACCATGGCCACCGTGCCGGGACGCGTCGCCGGGCTCGGTGACCCCTGGGCGCCGATGGCCGCCCGGCCGCAGTCGCTGGACCCGGTGCTCGACCTCCACCGCCGTGACCAGGCTGCCGGCATCGCCGACGCGCCCTGGCCGCCCGTCTACCCAAAGATGCCCGGAGAGCCCCCGCGGGTGGCCCCTAGCCGGGCCCGCAAGGACCGCGACGACGGCTGACGGCATGAATGGTCCTTCGAGGGCCATCCACCCGCGGGACCGGCATCGAAGAACAGGTGAACGGCGCGACCGGCCAGCCCGGCGCCACCCACACCGACCGACGGAGGTCGTCAAACATGCACGCCCGTCCACTCACCCGTCACCCCCTTCGAAGGTTCGCTGCCGTGGGAGCCGTGGGGGCTGTCCTCGCCGGTACCGCGGCGATGGGATCGGTCTCGGCGGCGACATACGACGCCCCCAAGGCCTCGATCCTGCAGCTCACCGGCACGTCGACGAGTGTCGACCTCGACCCGTCGACTGCCGCAGTGCTGCAGCAGAACGGTGTCTCGGTGGCGCCGGTGGCACCGGCCACGGTCTCGACCGCTGGTGGCACAACCACGGTCAGCTTCCCCATCAGTGAGGGCTACGTGTCGGTCTACGACCAGTCCCAGACGCCATTCGTCCGTGGCACGTTCACCCATGTCGGCGGGGTCACGTTCAGCGCCGGCGGCAAGTCGCTCACCGCTACCGACTTCGTGGTCAACCCCGGCTCGTCGTCGCTCACCGCCACCGTCGGGGGCAATGCCGTCCAGCTCCTCGACCTCGACGGCTCCAACGTCAAGATCACCCAGGACGGTGACACGACCAAGCTGGACGGCACCGTGGCCAAGCTGTCGGCCACCGCGGCCAGCGCTTTGAACTCGACCTTCGGGGTCTCATTGTTCAAGGCCGGGATCCCCCTCGGCGTAGTGCACGTCGCCGCCCGGGGCGTGGTCGCAACCAACGTTGCGCCGAGCGCCGAGATCCAGCAGCTCGGCGGTTCGGCCACGAGCGTCGACCTCGACGCCGCCACCGCCGGTGTCCTCCAGCAGAACGGCGTCGCCCTGGCGCCGGTGGCGCCCGCCACCGCGTCCTCCTCCGGGGGTACCACGACCGTCAGCTTCCCCATCGACGAGGGCTACGTGTCGGTCTACCCGCAGAGCGAGCAGCCCTACGTGCGGGGCACTTTCAGCCACGTCGGCGGCGTCACCTTCAGCGCCGGGGGCAAGTCGCTCACCGCAACCGACTTCATGGTGAACCCCGGTAGCTCGTCGCTCACGGCAACCGTCGGTGGCAACGCCGTGCCTCTCCTCGACCTCGACGGCACCAACGTGAAGATCACTCAGGACGGCTCGACCACCCGCCTCGACGGCACGGTGGCCAAGCTCTCCTCGACCGCCGCTTCGGCCCTCAACGAGACCTTCGGCGTGTCGGTGTTCAAGCAGGGCATCCCCATCGGCGTGGTGCACGTGGCCGCCATCGCCGGGCCCCCGCCGGCCCAGGTGGGTAACGCCACCGCCGCAACAACGCCCTCGACGACCACGCCGGCCACCGCCGCCAGCGCCGGTACGCCCACGGGCGCCGTAGCCGCAGGAGGCGGGGGCACCGCCGGAGGCGCCGGCTCCACGAGCACCCTGCCCGTCGCCGGGGTCGCCTTGGCCCTGCTGGTCGCGGCCGGCTGGAGCCTGTGGCGACACCGGGGCATCACCGCCGGCGCCGGTCGCTGACGCCGGTCCGGGACGCGGGGAGGGGAGCGACGGTGCCCGGTACGCACCGCCGCTTCCCGCCCCCCTCGCCTTTCGTGGCGCGCCGAGGGGCGCCCGGGGGTGATCATGGCGGCAAGAACGATGGGGCGGTGGGGGCCTGGGTGACGGTAAGTCTCGCCCTGGTGATCGTCGGGCTGGTCGTCACCGCTTCGGTGACCGCCGCCCTCCGGATCAGCCACTCGCCTGCCGGCGCCCAGCGCGTCCTGGGATCGGCCGGCGGACCGCCGCTGACCGGGACGCCCCAGCGGGTGCGGATCCCGTCCATCGACGTGGACGCCCCGATGGCGGCCCTCGGACTCAACTCCGACGGCACTTTGGAGGTCCCGCCCTATGAGGCGGCGGGCTGGTACGAGGGACGACCCAAGCCCGGCGACACGGGGGCGGCGGTGATCGCCGCCCACGTCGACTCCACGACGGGTCCGGCGGTCTTCTACCGCCTCGGCTCACTGGCACCCGGCGACGTCGTAACCGTCGACTACGACGACGGCACGAGCGTCGACTTCGCCGTCGGATCGATGCAGAGCTACCCGAAATCGGAATTCCCGACCGATGCCGTGTACGGCCCGACCGACGGGCCCGAACTGCGCCTGATCACGTGTGGCGGCTCGTTCGACCGCCAGTCGCACAGCTACCGGGACAACGTCGTGGTCTGGGCCACCGCGACCGCTCGCCACGGCCCGCCGCTACCCTGACACCCGTCCGGACGGCTGGGTGTCGTCGGCGGTGGTTCGTGCGGACTACCAAGATCGGTCCGGTGGGACTATTGAGGTCCGGCGCCTGACTGCCGAAAATAATCGTCTACCGGTACGTTCTACGCGCCTGCCTATCGCGGAGGTTCGCTGTGCCCCGTCGCCGTCGCCTCCAGGCCGTCACCATCGCCCTGACTCTTGTCGCAGCCATGAGCGCGCTGCCTGCCCGCGCCCAGAGCCCTTCCGGCGCCGCCCGCCGCCATCGACCGGTATGCGGCCAGGTGCCGGCGCAACTGGGCCACTGCCACGCTGAGGTGGTGACCGACGCCGACGGTGTCACGCCCCTGGCCACGACGAGCCCGTCGAGCGGGGCCATCGGCCCTGCCGACCTCAGGTCCGCCTACCAACTACCCACGGGCAGCGCCGGTAGCGGTATGACCATCGCCATCGTGGACGCTTATGACAACCCGGCGGCGGAGTCGGATCTGGCGGCCTACCGCTCCCACTACGGGCTCCCGTCGTGCACGACGGCCAACGGTTGCTTCGCCAAGGTGAACCAGTCGGGTGCGGCCGGCCCGCTGCCGGCGACCAACGTCGGGTGGGGCCAGGAGATCGACCTCGACCTGCAAATGGCGTCGGCCGCCTGCTCGAACTGCAACATCCGGTTGGTCGAAGCCACCACCGCTTCGATCGGCAACCTGGGGAAGGCGGTGGACACCGCCGCCGACATCCTCCACGCCAACGCCATTTCCAACAGCTACGGCGGCGACGAGTTCGGGTCGGAGACCTCGGTGGAGGCTCACTACAACCATCCCGGGTCGGCCATCACCGTCAGCAGCGGCGACTCCGGTTTCGGCGTGCAGTTCCCGGCCTCGTCTAGGTACGTCACCGCGGTCGGGGGCACCTCGCTGAGGCGGGACGGCAGTGCCCGGGGATGGGGGGAGACGGCGTGGAGCGGAGCGGGTAGCGGGTGCTCGGCGTACGTGCCCAAGCCCGCCTGGCAGTCCGACTCCGGCTGTGCCCGCCGCACCGTGGCCGACGTCTCGGCGGTCGCCGACCCCAGTACCGGTGTCGCCGTCTACGACAGCTTCGGGTCGTCGGGCGGGGCCAACTGGTTCGTGTTCGGCGGCACCAGCGTGGCTGCGCCGATTGTCGCAGGGGTCTATGCGTTGGGCGGCAACACCGCAACCACCAGCAACGCGTCCGGGGTCTACAGCCACACCACGTCGCTGTTCGACATCGTCTCGGGCTCGAACGCAGCGAGCTGCGGCCCCGCCTACCTGTGCTCGGCCCAGCCCGGGTACGACGGGCCGACGGGTCTGGGCACCCCTCGCGCCACCGGTGCGTTTGGCGGCCCGACCGAGGCAACCACGACGACCACGAGCACCACGACATCCACCACCACGACGACCACGAGCACTACGACATCCACCACCACGACGACCGTGCCGGCCACCACCGGCCACGCCGTTGGTGACTTCACGGGCGACGGCAAGACCGACGTCGGAGTGTTCCGGCCCGGCCCGGCCACGTGGTTCGTCTCCGGCGGGGCGACGCTCAACTACGGCGCCAACGGCGACCTCGCCGTGCCCGCCGACTACGACGGCGACAACAAGGCCGACCTCGCCGTGTTCCGGCCCTCCACCGGCACCTGGTTCATCCGCAGCTCGGGTTCCGGCGCGGACACCTTCATTGCCTACGGGCTGAGCAGCGACCTCCCCGTTCCCGGCGACTACGACGGGACGGGCATGGCCGAGGTGGCGGTGTTCCGGCCTTCCACCGGCGGCTGGTACATCCACAACCCCATTTCCGGTGCCGACCGGGTGGTCAACTTCGGGTTCTCAGGCGACATCCCTGTGCCCGGCGACTACGACGGCGTGGGCCGTTCGGAGTTGGCCGTGTTCCGGCCCAGCTCGGGGACATGGTTCGTTCTCAACCCCACCACCGGGGCCACCACCGCGGTGGCCTACGGCCAGCGCGGCGACGTTCCCACCCCTGGCGACTACGACGGCGACACGAGGACCGACGTGGCCGTATTCCGGCCCTCGAACAGTGGTTGGTACCTGCACCACTCGGCCACCGGCACCGACAGCTCGTTGACCTACGGGCTGGGCACCGACATCCCCGTGTCCGGCGACTACGACGGTGACGGATCCACCGACGTCGGCGTCTTCCGACCCTCGACGGGAGGGTGGTACGTGCGCCACAGCTCCACCGGCTCCGACGCCTTCGCCGCCTTCGGCACCTCGGGTGACGTGCCCCTCCCGCCCCCCAACGCCATCCTGGGGTTCTTCCCCTGAGTCCCGGGGGACTGACCCCCCTCTCCACCGACTCTGGTCGGCGTTGCCCGGGGGCACCGGCGCGCCCCTTGCCACGACCCGATTCGAGCGCCCCGATGTGTCCACCGCCGGGATGTTCCTGGGGCTGCTCCACCGGTTGGGTCTCACGCGACCGTGACCTCGCCGCAAGGCGCGGCTACACGGCCAGGAGTCGTCGAACTGCGCCGTCCTCCATGGTGGCGGTGTCGCCTGACGCCACCACCTCGCCCGGCATCGAGCACCACATAGCGGTCGGCCAGCCGCAGGGCGAACTCCACGAAGTGCTCGTCGTGTTTCTTGCTGGCCTCAGGGGGCTGCTCAGGGGTTCCGGAGAAGGGCCCGAAGTCGCAGTCCGAGCCAGGGCCGGCGGCCCCAGGCCAGCAATTGGCCCCTCGCTATGGCCGGCCATTGGCTGACCCGGCCCCACGACACGAGAAGGAAGGCCGCCGGGTCGACCGAGAGATGGCAGTCGACCGGACCGAGGGCCGAACGGGTGACCGAGAGGTCTCCGTCGGTGAAGGTCAGGTACGCCCCGCCCCCGCCCCGGAGGCGTACGTCGAAGCGGGCCCGGACCCCGGCGGCCACCTCCTGGTCGACCATCGACCGCCCGAGCACGTCGAGGGCGGGAAACAGGAAGCCATCGAGCACCAACGCTGCCGCCCGACGATCGACGGGCCAGGCCACTCCCTCGGCCAGGGCCACGTCACGCCCGTGCACCACCAGCTCATTGAGCGCCTGGGAAGCAAGGGTCGAGAGCGGCAGCTCCATGCCCTGCACCACCCACGGCTGCAGCTCCTGGCCGCCGGTGTCGGGGAGCACGGCGAGGAGTTGGGCCACCGTGGCATCGATGCGGTCGGCGATGGCGCCGAGGTCGCGCGTCGCCTCTCCGCCAACCAGGATATTGCTCAGGCCGGACAGGCCCCAGATGTCGTCGAGCATGGCCCCACTGCCCCGCGCCGTGGCCAGCACCGCGTCGAGGCTGAGGGACAGGTGCACGGCGAGGTCACCCAGGTTCCACTCGCCCAGCGCTCGCTCGTCCGCCTGCCGGGCCGACCGCAGCAGGGCGGTGAGGCGACCCGACTCGCTCGTCATCGCCGCCCGGACGGCGCCCAGGTCCACTGTCGGTGTCAACGCCATGGCGCCAACCCTAAGACGTTCTACTTTCCGGGCTCGCCCAGATGGGCCTTGGCGTCGTCGTAGGTGGCTTCGCCGACTGAGCCGGCAGGCCCGTAGACGAGGTTCAGCACTCCCGTCTTGAAGGTCTCCGACGAGAGCAGCGTCAACGGGATAGGGCCGTCACTCTCGTCGAACAGGCGGGTGCCGGAGCGGAGGGCGATCGGGTGAACGAGCAGTTGCAGTTCGTCCAGCAAGCCGGCGGCGAGTAGTTGGCCGACGATGCACACCGAGCCGCTCATGCCGATGATCGAATCGCCGGGCTCGTGTTTCAAGGCGGTAACGGCCGATCACCGAGGTCGCCGGTGAGCTGCTCGGAGTTCCTCCAGGTGAACTTCAGCTGCTGGTTCGACACGACGATCTTGCGGGCGTCGCCGAGTGCCTTGGCCATGCCGGCGTCGTCGCCGCCCGCAGCCTCGCGCTCGGGCCACGCCCCTGCGAAGCTGTCGTAGGTCTTGCGACCCAGGAGCAAGGTGTCGGCCGCGCCGAGCGTCGCCGTCACAGCAGCGCCCATCTCGTCGTCGAAGTACGGGAAGTGCCAGTCCTGTGGGTTCTCGACGACGCCGTCGAGCGAGATGAATAGTCCGGCGGTGATTTTCCTCATGTGGGTCTCCCCATGTCGTCAGCGGACTCTGTTGCACGGGGATAGACGGAGTGAGTCGGACGAACTCATCGACCGGAGCCGCGGCTCACTCGGTGTCGCCAACCGGGGGGCCGACCTCGCTGTCGCGACGTGGAGCATGTGTGGAGCTACGGGCCGGGCTGGGACGAGGTGCTGCTTGACAGCTACGGCATCGACATCGACCCAGAGCGGATCGCGTACTACAGGCTCCTCTGGGATCTTGTTCCATGAGAGCGTTCCGGCCCCGCTCGCTGGGCTCACCAGGCTGGCGGTCACCGCCGCCTCGAGGGAACCAGCCAACTCATCGAAGACTTGGTCAAGAACCACGCGCTTGCGGTCGACAATCTCTGGGCGAGGAAGGAAGGCCAGTACGACACGATGGCTTCGGTCTCGCCGAAGCGTTGCATCCATCGGAAGGGCCCCAGGGATGTCCACAGACGAGCCACCGCCGAAGGCCCCAGCGAGTCGGGCGAGACGCGCTCCGGCCAACAAGACGACGGATTCGGTGGTGAAGAGGGCACCGGCGCAGCGGCGCGCCCCCGCGAGCCCGTCCGTGAAGCCGAGCCGGGCGGCGACAGGGACGGCGACGAAGGCGACCACGACGACGCGAGCCCGTGCCGCCAAGGCCATGAAGGCCCCGGCCACGAAGGCCACGGCCACGAAGGCCACGGCCACCAAGGCCCGCCAGGCGAATTCGACCAAGGCGAACGCCACCAAGGCCGACTGGGCGACGGAGGCGACGGAGGCGCCTCCGATGGTTACGGCGACGGCATCGGCGGTGACGTTCGTCCCGCCCCGGCCCAAACGGGTGAACCCTTCCGCCTCGGACACGGGCCTCGGGTCGGGTGGGCGCGCGCTCCTGGCCCTGCGGGCCGAGGCGGCCACCTCGCCGATGACTCCTCAGCAGCCCGGCGGTCCTGGCCAGTTCGGCTCCGCCCCGGCCGAGAAACGAGGTGGCAAGGGCCCTGTCGTGGCCGCCCTGACGGCGGTTTTCGTTGGCATCGGCTTCATGGTCGGGATCGTGATGGTGGTCACCGGCTCGCACGACAAGACTCCCACGGCCGCGTCGGCGATCAACCCGGCCCCGTCCGACGGGGTCGCCGAGTCGTCATCGGGCGCGAGCGGTTCCGGTGGTTCTGCGGGCGCGGCACTCGCCCCTGTGCCCGGGCTCACCTTCGCGGACGCCCCGGCGTCGGTGATCTCCGATCTGAAGCAGGGTTTCGAGGACGGGATGAAGTCCGGATTGAAGCCGGGCGTGACGGTGAACCCGGACGAGGTTCTGAAGAGCGTCAGCGGCAAGATGATCTCGCGTGATGGCGAAGAAGTGGCGTTGGCCGTGGCCATGAAGTTCGACGATCAATGGGTCGCCCAGATCGGCGCGAGCGACTTCCTCGACGGGACGGCCGCCAAACTCGGCGCCACCGAGCATGTCACGGTGGGCGGCATCGATGCCCTGTACGCGACAAGCGACGGGAACGGGGAGCTACTGACCTACAAGGACGGGACGTTCCTGATCGTGATCGCCGACGCAAGCGATCGGGCCACCCTCAACGAGGTGATGGCCGGGTTGATCGCCAACCTGGGCTGACAGTGAGTCAGGCCGGGGTGACGGCGACGGAGATCATCGAGCCAATGGGTCTCAGCCAGACGCAGAGCTCGACCAAGCCCGATATCCCGCCCCCGGTCCTGCACACTTTCAGCGCCGAGCGAAGCGAGGTCCTCGGAGTTCCTCCCGGCCAGCCGTTCTTCGAGGAGACAACGTTCTGGAACCCGTCGTGGACGACGGCCCAGGGCGCCGTCCAGACCACCAACATCTGCGACTGGACCACGAGCATGGAGGCGATCGGCGCCGGGAAGCTGCTGTCACCCGAGTCGCACCGCGTCATGGTGCAGCCCAGCGTCGGATTCGGGCACCGCCAAGAGGGTTGCCCGGCGTGCGCCGAGCAGACTCCTGTTCGGGGCTACGGCATCGGCGTCGAGGTGCGCGGGGCGTGGACCTCACAGATCCGGAACTT
This sequence comes from Acidimicrobiales bacterium, assembly GCA_038238185.1. GTDB lineage: Bacteria > Actinomycetota > Acidimicrobiia > Acidimicrobiales > AC-14 > DATAQC01. The sequence continues at coordinate 1,988 of JBBRXY010000025.1, read as the reverse complement.
CGCCGGAGCGGTGGCGACCACCGGCTAGCTACCGTCGCCGAAGCTGGCGATCGGTGTCGCCGCCACGTACACGGAGAAGGCGTTCCAGGACCCGAGCACCTACGGGGAGGCCGCTCGGACACCTTTGCCGACATCGGCGCCGCGCTTGCGCCGTCCGAGGCCCCACCCCAGCAGTGACAGCGGACCGGACGGAAATCCTCACGGCGATCGCGACGGGACGACAGAACTCATCGGTCAGCGCAATGCACACGACAGGCGGTCACGACACCGCACGCGCTCCCCAAGGGAGCTGAGGGCTGAAGGACCCTTGCGCTCGCGACTACGCATCATCTACAGTTGGCTGAAGACCAGCGCGGGGGGTCTCTCGGCGAGAATCAGGCGGAAACGAACTCAGGGGGAACTTTGCGGAAGATCGTCAGACGGTTCAGCATGGCCTCGGCCGTGGCTCTGTTGGGCAGCAGTATCGGGTTGGCCTCTGCGGCACACGCCGCCACGATCGTGGCGTGCGGCCAGACGATCACCACGAGCATCACCGTCGCCAACGACATCGGACCCTGCTTCGGCGACGGCCTGATCGTCCAGGCCAGCGGCATCACCGTCGACCTGGCCGGCCACAGCGTGCGCGGCGCCGGTTCGAATCCCCAGGGCGCCATCGACCAGGCCGGCATCCACCTGGACAATGTGACAGGGGTCACGGTCAAGGGCGGGACGGTCCGAGCCTTCTTCGTCGGGGTCCTCGTCAAGGGCGGATCGGGGAACACCGTCACCAGGATGAAGGTGAGGAACAACGTCGGGTTGGGCACGACCGTGTACAACGACGGCATCGTGCTCGATGGCTCGACCAGGAACAACGTTGCGAGGAACACGGTCACGGGCAACGGGCCCGACGCGGGGATCGCCATGGTCAACAGCGCATCGAACAACCGCATCCAGCACAACAATGTGACGGACAACCACGCTCCGTCCATCGGGCTCGGCCCAGGTGGAGTCGACCAGCAGTTCGACTCCGGTATCAGCAACGACCTCGATTCCGACTTCAACGTCATCTCCGACAACCAGATCCTGCGCAACGGGTTCTTCGGTATCGCCCTTGCCGGCCGGGGTACGAGCCACGACCAGGCACTTCGCAACACGATCAGGGACAACGGGAACGCCGGGATCAATGCCGGCGGCAACGGGCACACCGTCACCGGCAACATCGTCGACCACAACGGTTACGAGCAGTTCCTGCCCGCGGGCGGGGCCAAGGAGCAGGGCGGCATCGACGGGGTCCTCACGTGCGGGGTGCCCAGTCCGCCGGGTCGACCCTGTGGTGACGACCCGGCCACGATCACGGACAACTACATCACCGCCAATGCCGGCAACGGGGTGGCCCTGTACTTCAACGGCAGCGAGTTCGCCGGGGGCTGCGGCGACTTCGGCTGCTTCCCGGCCGAGCCCTACGCGCCCCCGAGGTCGAACCTGGTGCAGCACAACCTGGTGCGCGACAACGGTCGCGACGGGATCTTCATCGAGTGCGACCAGCTCTACGACGCCAGCTTCAATGCCACCTGCCTCCCTGCCTCCCCGCCGCACATGGGCCAGCGGATCCTGAGCAACCTCACTTCGGGGAACGGTGGCGCCAACGCCGGGATCACGGCGTGGGACCTCCAGGACCAGAACCCCGGCTGCGACCACGACATCTGGTCGGGCAACACGTACGGCACCGCCAACCCCCCCTGCACCACCGGATAGCAGCGGATGGCCCCGCAACGCAAGCAGCCCACGACCATGCGGCGAACCAGGACCTCGACTAGGCCTGCGGCGATCCTGTTCGCCGTGGCCGCCGCGGGAGCGACGCTGTGCGCCGCTCTCGCCGGCCCGGCGGCTGCCGCCACCTGCTTGCCGATCTACGTTTCCGTCAGCGGCACACAGACCAGCCCGGCCAAGGTGGCCGAGTTCGCCGCCGGGGCCAACGGGAACATCGCTCCGGCCAACACCATCGGGGG
>JBBRXY010000024.1:0-41181 GCA_038238185.1 Acidimicrobiales bacterium | reverse complement strand
GGCGCTGCACCTCGTCATCGATTCTGCCGAGGCTGGAGTCAACGACGGCACCATGCCGGTAGATCTCTCGCTCCCCGCACACGCTGCCGGGGATCACGACTTCGAGTGGGCCCGGGACGTCATGTTCGAGGACCACGATGTCCTCCTGCTCTTCGACTCCTCACTCGACGGGATCGAGGAAACGACAGCGAGCTCAATCAGCAGTTCCACTTTGCGAACCTGCATCCGCAGCGCTGGTTCCTGCGAATGAGAATTGGCGCGTGCCGGACCGGGCAGACGTCGCGCGACTATGGCGCTCGGAGCCCGTTCTTAGCTTGACGCGGGGGATCTCGGGCGCTCCGTCCTGTTGCCTCGAGCACGCACCTCAGACTCTTCATGACGAGGCCCCCATCTGGTCCGGCACGCCTGATTGGCCCGACGAAGGGGGTTGATGACGATGCAAGTGGTCGTGGAGCGATGCGCGTTCTTGGACGTGCACCGCGACACCGTGATGGCCTGTGCCCGAGTACCCGATGACGACGGCGGTCGCCGGGAGGAGGTGGCGGAGTTCCGAACCACCACCTCCCAGCTCCTGGTCCTGGCGGACTGGCTGGTCGAGCGAGGAGTCACCCTGGTGGGCATGGAAGCGACCGGGGTCTACTGGAAGCCAATCCACTGGGTGCTCAAAGACACCATCGACCAGGTCTGGGTCATCAATGCCCGGCACATGCGCAACGTCCCGGGCCGCAAGACTGAGGTGGCCGATGCCTGCTGGGGTGCCCAGCTGCTGGAGCACGGCTTGGTGCGCCCCTCGTTCATCCCGCCCCGGCCCACCCGTGAACAGCGAGACCTGACCCGTTACCGCAAGTCGGTGATCGAGGAGCGGGGTCGGGAGACCCAACGCCTGCACAAGGTCCTCGAAGACGCCGGGGTGAAGCTGTCGTCAGTGGCGTCGTCGGTGCTGACCAAGTCGGGCCGGGAGATGATCGACGCCCTCATCGCCGGCCAGCGCGACTCCACCGTGCTGGCCGAGATGGCCAAGGGCCGGATGCGGGCCAAGATCCCCGAGCTCAAAGATGCCCTGGCCGGGCGCTTCAACTCCCACCACGGCCTGCTCTGCCGAGCCGTGCTGGCCCGCATCGACCAGGCCGACGCCACCATCGACGAGCTCACGAAGCGGATCGAGGAGCTACTCGACCCTCACGAGGCGGCGGTGACCCTGCTCGTCGGGATCCCCGGGGTGAGCAACCGCACCGCCCAGGTGATCCTCGCTGAGATCGGCACCGACATGTCCCGCTTCCCCACTCCCGAGCACCTGGCGTCATGGGCAGGCATGTGCCCCGGCAACAACGAGTCCGCCGGCAAACACCGCTCGGGCCGCACCCGCTATGGCTCCAAGTGGCTGCGCATCGCCCTGGTCGAAGCCGCCCAGGCCGCCGGACGTTCCAAAGACACCTACCTGTCGGCCCAGTACGCCCGCATCCGGGGCCGCAGGGGGCCGGGCCGAGCGGCCGTCGCCGTGGGCCACTCGATCCTGGTGATCGCCTGGCACCTGCTGTCCACGGGCGAGACCTACACCGACCTCGGCGGCGACTACTTCGAAAAGCGCCGCAACAGCACCGCCTACCAGAAGCGCCTCGTCGCCCAGCTCGAAGCCATGGGCCACCGAGTCACCCTCGAACCCGCAGCCTGACCAGAGACGGCACTTCGGGGCTCCGCCCCCGACCACAATCGTTCCGTCGCGCCCGTCTCCGGGTCGCAAGTGGTTATTCACACCTCAGATCGTGCTGACGGTGCCGGGACCAACGGCGCCCGGGGGCTCACATCGGAACGTCACCGGCGGCGCCCCAGACCGTCTCGGAGATGCCCCGGACGTACCAGGTGCCGTTTGATGGCCGCCAGACGGCAATGTCGTCCCTGCCGTCGCCCTTGTAGTCGGCTCGTACCGCGACGTCGTCGGCGAGTCCGTGAAGGGTCTCGGCAACGCCCCGGAGGTACCAGGTGCCGTTTGATGGCCGCCAGACGGCGATATCAGTAGCCACGTACCGGGCCTCGTACACGCCCTGGTCGATCCCGTTCCTGACTCGGGGCTGGCCGTCGAGATCCGTGGCCGGGAGGTTGGGGGCAACCGTGCTGCCGGCGCGAACCGACGGCGAACCCGGCCGGAGGTGGTAGTCGCCACCGAGCCGGTTGACGAACAGCGGGTCGGCCGAGATGTTCCCGTTGGTGCCGGAGGTGCCTGCGCACGATCCCCCGTAGGCGCTTGCCCCGCCGTTGAACATGTTGTTGAAGCTCAATCGAGGGGGAACGGGGCTGCGCAAGGTGTCGCACCAGATGGCGCCGGCCCCGCCGCCTTGACGACGATGTTGTTCTCGATCTTCATTTGATCGGGGAAACCGTCCGTGACGAGGCTGTAGCCACCGGAGTTGTCGACGACCGTGTTGTTGACGAAGGACGGCCCCGGACTGCCCAGGGGGACCGAGAAGTGGGCCGCCGCCGAGTACGGGCTCGAGTTCCCCACGATCAGGTTCTGCACGATCGACGCGTCGGACCCGTTCACGGTTGCGATGCCGCCCCCCTGCCGGGACGCCGTGTTGTCGCGGATGACGTTGCCGAGGATCGTCGGCGTGCCGGCGGCGAAGAGGTCGATCCCGCCCCCGTAGTTGAACGAGTTGTCGGCGATGGTGTTCCCGATGATCTGTGTGCGCCCAAAGTCGGCGCCGGCGCCGGCGCCGACGACGGAGATGCCTCCCCCGCCGACGCCACCCTGGCAGGTGGCCACCTGGTGATTGTCGCTGATGGTATTGCCCGTGATGGTGGGCGAGCCGTGGTACACCGCGATCCCTCCGCCGGAATCGCAGGCCAGATTGTGGGCGATGACGTTGTTCTGGATCAAGGGCGAGGAATTGCCGACAAGGACGCCTCCTCCTTGACCGCCGCCGTCGGGGTTCGACAGGCCGTGTTGGAGCGTGAACCCCTCGAGGATCGTTGACGACCCCTCACCGGACACGAAGATGGCGACCGATGCGGTTCCGCTCCCGTCGATGATCGTGGTCTGTGGACCCTGGCTGCTGACGACCTTGATGGCCTTGCCGTGGAAGTCCAGGTGCTCGAAATACGTTCCCGGAGCCACCACGACGGTGTCTCCGTTGACGGCGGCGTTGATAGCTCCCTGGATGGCGGGTTGGTTGCCGGGCACGGCGATGGTGGCCTGAGCCGAGGCTGACCCCGTTCCGATCCATGAGGTGCCGGCCGCCACCGGGGCCGTAATCAACCCTGCCGAACGAACCCGGCGACACCATTCCAGCCTGCTCGTGAGCCCCCTCCCTCCTCGTGGCATCAGGTCGGGCGGCAGCGTAGAACACCCGGGCCCGTAGCGCCGAGCGCGCCCTAGGAAGCGATGGCGACCCGTCCGGCCACCAAATCGTCCGTGATCATGTCGACCAGGTCGTTGGCGGGGACGTACTCGGCATGGCTGCGGGCGACGAGCGTCGCGGGGTTGAAGTCGGGCTCACCCTGGAGCTGGACGATGCTGGCGGCGACGCGGTCGGCGTGGCCCTGCTCCTAGTGCCGCGTGCTGGAGGAACTCGGCGGCGACGGGCCCCGAGTTGAGCCCCTCGGCTATGTAGTAGTGGCGCTTGTAGCGCAGCACGCACACCAGCTCGGTGGCGAGCGCCTCGTTGGGCACGGAGATGACCCGATGAAGGTCGGCGCCGTAGGCGGCCGTGATCGGCCCCAGTTCGATGTGCTCACGGGCGTTGCGCCGCAACGCCCCTGGTCCTAGCCGTAGAAGCCTTGACGGGGGCGAACGGGAACGTCGCCATCGGTACCGAAGGTGACGCTGACGTCGCCCCCCGAGCTGAGACGCACCAACCACTGGCCCGTCGACGGCCGGAACACGGCAACGTCGGCCTTCCCGTCGCTGTCGTAGTCGGCGGGCGCTGGTATGTCGTTGCCTGCCCCGAAGGCGTCGCTCGCGTCGCCTCCCGAGCTGCGATGGATGTACCACTGGCTCGCGGACGGTCGGTAGACGGCCACGTCGATCTTGCCGTCCCCGTCGTAGTCGGCGGCGACGGGAACGTCGCCGGCAGTGCCGAAGGAAACGCCGATGTCTCCTCCCGAGCTGCGATGGATATACCAGATGCCGGTCGACGGTCGGAACACGGCCACGTCGGCCCTGCCGTCCCCGTCGTAGTCGCCAGGTACGGGAATGTCGCCGAAGGTGCCGAAGACCACGACGGCGGCTCCTCCCGAGCTGGGCCGGATGTACCACGTTCCCGTCGCAGGTCGGTACACGGCGATGTCGGCTTTGCCGTCGCCGTCGTAGTCGGCGGGCACGGGAATGTCGCCGTCGGTCCCGAACGCCACAGTGGTGACCCCTCCCGAGCTCAGGCGGATGTACCACGTTCCGGTCGATGGGCGGAACACGGCGATGTCGACCTTGCCGTCTCCGTCGTAGTCGGCGGCGACGGGAATGTCGCCATTGGTTCCGAAGGCCACGGTGGTGTCCGGGCTCGTGCTGTGGTGGATGTACCACGTTCCGTTCGACGGTCGGAACACGGCCACATCGAGCCCCGGCGTGCCGTGACTGTCCTTACGGATATTGGTCAGGTAGGCGATGGTCTGGGTGGACGTGTCGCCGGGTACGACGGTGACCGTGGAGGCCTGTGCCGCCTTGTCGCACGCGACCTGACGCTCGGTGGGGATGGTGGAGCAGGCGTCGAGCCTCGTCGTCGCCGACAGCGGCTCGGAAATGGTCACCGACCCCGCAGTCACCTCGATGAGTGGCGAGCACGAGCCCACGGGAACGACGAACGGGCCGAGGTTGCCCGGGTCGAGGTAGAAGGTGGCGTCACCGGTGACCCCCTCCCCGCTCGCCTCCTTGCAGATCTCGATGAACCCGGTCCGCGAGTTGGTGAATGTGACCTCGGTGACGCCGTTTCCGATCTTGACGCTCACGCTCCCGCTAGCGGGATCGAAGGTGCCGACCACCTGGCCGGCAGGCGCGACCTTGACGTTGACCTTGTCACCTGGGGGGATCGGCTCGTCGACGTTCACGACGGCACCCACGGGGAACGATCCCGGGACCACCTTGCAGGTGCCTCCCGGCGGAGGCCCGGCCGGTATCGTCAAGGTGGTCGAGCCGATGTGGAAGGTGAACACGGTTCCCACCGCCACGCCGGGCCCGGCGACCTTGCACACCTTGAGCGTGCCCTGGGGCGGCTCGACCGGAGGGCACCCGGAGGCGGCAGCGGTATCGGCCCGGTAGCGGACGGGAAGCAGCCCGCTGAAGTCGGCGAGCCACGAGTTAGCGAACTTGTTGCCGGTGACGCACGTGGCCAGCTTGTACTTGAGGCCGATGGCGTAGGGCCCCGTGCCTGCGGGCAGGAACGGCTGCGCCACGGTCCCCCCGCCGACGAAGCGGACCGCCGTCACCTTGTCGAGCAAGAACGAGCACGAACCGCCCGTTGTCGCGTCCACCAACGCGCCCCCCGCGGCCAGCTTGCACGGCCACTGGGCCGACCCGGGTGGGGTCACCCCCGAGGCCGCGGGGTCGAGGTAGCCGTCGGCACCGTCGAGGGCGTCGAGTCCCGCCGGGGCGGCATTGGTCACCCAGATCTCCTCCGCCACGGGAGTCTTGGTCGATGGGGTGATGCCGGTCAGGGTGAACGAGCCGGGGGCGAACACCGACCCGCGCGGGTCGCCGCCGAAGGGCAGGATGTCGATGGCGTCCATCGACGCCACGAGCTGACTCGACGGGTTGCCGTAACGCAGCGTGAAGTCGACGTTGCCACCTGGCACCGGCGAGGCGGGGAGGACGGACTTGTCGATGGCGGCGGCGGTGGCCCGCAGGATCAAGACGTTGGCGGTGCTGACCCGCTTGTCGAACGAGGGCGAGCCATTCGGGGTGGGATCGTCCGGGGTCGTCCCCCGAGCCGTGTTGGTATAGGTTCCGGACGGCTCGAACACCGAGACCGTCGTCTGGAAGCTGAAGCTGACGGTGGGCGTGGCGCTCCACGCAAGGGTACCGAGGGTCCAGGTGCACACCTGAGGATCGGTCGTGGTGCACGCATCGGGTTCGGCGAGCCCGGTGGTGGTTCCCGGGACGTACTTGAACCCCGGCGGCAGGGTGTCGACGATCTTGACCCCGGCCGTCGAGCCGGTCGCACCGGCAACCGTTGGCACACCTCGGGCGGTGACGTTCCACGTCATCGTGCCGCCGGGCCCGTAGGCAGCGCTGTCGGGCCGTGACTTCACCACCGCCACGCTGCCGGCGCCGATCGTCCACCACTGGCTCCAGTTACCCGCCGACTGGCCTCGAATGAGACCCTTGGCGCACTCGTTGGCGACCGAGCTCGGGCAGTTCGACGTCAACCACTTGGCGGGCGTGGGCGTCGCCGTGGGCAGGGTGGGCGTGAAGAACGCCGAGTAGTTGCGCAGCTCGTCGCCGGTCATCGCCCCCGGCTGCATCTTCCAGGTCGGGTCGATGCGGACGAACGACCCCACCGGCATGAAATCGAGAATGGTGATCCGGATCATGTTCTGGCCGGCGGAAGGGAGCGGGAAACCTGACCCGGTGAGTGCCGACAACGGGCCGCTCGTCTGGACGACTTGTGGGGAGCCGAAATTCGCGTCGCTGCAGTCGCTCGTGGCCTGTTTCCACCACTTCTGGGGATCGGTGCTGGCGCCGCCGTTCGATCCCCAAGCACCCGTCCCGTACTCCACCTTCACCTGCGGGGTGAATGTGCCGGACGACGCCAGCGCGAATCCGTTCAAGGTGAAGCGGGAATCGTCGAACTTGTCACAGAGAACGCCCCCTGCCGGGTAGGGCTGGTTCCCGCTGTTCTGGTAAACGAGCGCGCTGCGAGCAATGTCGGTCTTCGTCAGGGCGGCGCCGTCGACATCGGGCGTCACCCGGGTCTTGTAGAAGCCGGCGGCTATCACGTCCGGGGGGGGCTGCGGGAGCTGGGTGGTTTGGCAGGCACCGTTGTTGGCGATGGGCTCCAGTTGGCCGAGCAGGTTCGAGTTCCCGCTGACGTCGACGGGCTGCCAGGTTCCGGCCGCGGTTCCGGGAACCCACCCGCCGGCCGAGGTGCGCTGGCCGACGTTGGTGGTCTCCACCGCGTTGCAGATGTCCAGCTTGTTGCCGGGCCCGCTCAGGATGTCGGGCTTGCTGACCCAGGTGTCGAGCTCGAAGTAGCCGACGAGACCGGGTGCCGGGAGAGTCGTCAGCCTGCTCCAGTCGAGACCGGCCAGCGAGACGGTGATGGGCCCGTTCGGGCCCGCCGACTGGGTACACGGGGTCGGGTCCGGCGCCTTCAGCTGGGTCGGTCCCGGTGTGCCCGTGACCTGGGGCGGCCACGGACCGTACCCGCCGCCGGCTGCGTTCGTGCACCCTTGCAACCAGACCCCGGCGGGGGCCGTCGACAGCGCCAGATCCTTGAGGACCACCGGATTGGGAAGGGCGGAGAGCCCGTACGGCTCGGCACTGAGGCTGGCCAGGCCGATCGCCCACCGCTGGGTGACGCCCGGCCCCGATGTCCCCGTCGGCCCGTTGCTCGTCGCGTTCGGGTACGGCAGCGCGCGCTTTACCAGGTCGAACCGGGGCCCGGCCGACACCTTCGTCGGTGCCGAGGTGGCCGACACGACGTTGGGCGTGGACAAGCCGTCCTCGGAGAGCGTGGCCGTCACCGTGAAGGCGTTCCCGTGAGGTGTCGACATCGGCGCGACGATCTGTACTTCGAAGTTCCGCGTGCCCGCCGACTTGTCAACGGAGCCCGTCTTGCACGTGAAGCCCGTCCGTGTGGGGTTGGGCTGGTAATCGAGCGGGTTCCCCGGGCTCGGTACGACGCCCGGACACTGTCCGCCCGTTCCCACGGCCAAGGCGAAGTCGGGCGTGAGGAAGGCCGGGCCACCGTCGATCTTGACCACGACCTGGGTGGGCCCGGAGCTCACCTCAGGGCTGACGGAGTAGGTCACCTTCACCGTCGTGACGTCCAGGGTCCGGACCCAATCGTCTTTCCCCCAGAAGTCGTCGCCGGGATCAAACGTTCCCGTGTACGGGGCGTTGACCCCGTTCCCCGACGGTGTCGTGAGGTTACCGGGCACCCAGTCGGCATAGTGCGTACCCGTCTGGATCACCTCCGAGGTAACCGTAAGCAGCGACGGGGTCTGGGCGAAGGCGTTGCTCACCGGTAGCACGGCGATGGTCGCCACCAGTACGGCGACGGCCGCACCCGCGCGCCCTCCCCCACGGAAATTCCTTCGAGCCGTTCGCCGTACGCGCATGCGCTGTCCCCGGAGGGCCCCACGGCTGGGGTCCACCCTTCCCTCTCCTGACGGCGATCATAAGACAGAACCCGCTTGCCGGTCCCTGACAAACACGGCACGACCCTGCCGTTGCGCGCAACGTTCTTGGCAGGGTCCCGCCCGCCCTCCGCTAGCTTGGTGCAGCGTGTTTGCAGATACGGCGGGATTACCGGTGGCGGTGGCAGACCCGGTCCCGGCGTACCGTCGCGGCCTGATGGCCGTCCTGAGCGAGGCCGGCTTCGCGCCTGTTGAGCCCGACGACCTCGAGGCCTGGCTGGATCAACACGGTCGCCGTGGCGTCGCCATCACCGTCGGCCACGACGACGGGCCCCGGGTCGCCAAGCTGCGGGCCCTCGGTCCGGGTCAGGTCATTGTGGCCCTGCTCAGCGACGCCAGCGTCGACAGCTACATCGACGCCCTGAGCGCCGGGGCGACCGCCGCCGCCGCGTGGGACGACCCCACCGAGGTCATTGTAAAGGTCGTCGCCAACGCGTTCGAGCACTACTGCCTGCTGCCCCTCGTGGTGGCCCAGGGATTGACGCTTCCCCGATTCCCCACCGCCGAACCGGAGCTGCTCGTGACTGCTCACGAGTGCACCTGGCTCCAGCACCTGGCTGCCGGGGGGACGGTGGCCGAGCTGAGCAGCGAGGTGGGCTACTCGGAGCGGGAGATGTTCCGGATCCTGCACGACCTGTACGTGCGCATGGGTGTCCAGACGCGAACCGAGGCCCTGGTGAAGGCGGCCCAGCTGGGCATGCTCAAGTAACCCCGCCGGGAACCCCATCCGCTCGGCAGGCGTCGCACCCGCACCATGACCGCAGCGTGGTCCAGGTGTAAATGCTGGTGGTATGACCGTCGTTCCAGTGCACGTTAAGGCCGGCCTATGCCGCCGGTGCCGTCGCCTCCATGCCTCCACCTGGTTGATCCTGGGCTTGGACTACTGGGCATGGCGGCCGTGACAGTGGTAATCCTGGTCGACTAAACCCCGCTGCTCGCCGGGGTGTCCGCCCGCTGGGCGGCCGGGCGCCGGCGACCCCGTTGGCATCAACGGGCGAGGCCCGTAGGGCCCGGTCGCCCGAGCGCGCGCCCTACGATTCGGTGTCGGCGGCCAGCAGGTCGGTGGCCGCGGCCAGGGCGGTGGCCAGGACCGACGCCCGCTCGATGACCGTGGCCACATGGCGATCGGCACCGGCCTGGCCGGGCAACGGCGGCTTGCCGAGCGATCGCAGCAGGGCGGTGGGATCGGCAGCAGGTTTGATGGGAGCGGGGCAGCCCCGGTCGGGCACGGCCCGCCAGAAGTCGACGGGACTGACCTCGGCCGGGCGGCCACCACGGTTGGCGGTCTTGTTGTTGCGACGGGCGTTTTTCATCACGCCGCCTCCTGGTCGGTGGTGGACGCGTCCTCCGGCTCGGCGGTCAGCAGGCTGTCGGGCTTGAGACCCAGGGCCACGCGCAGCTGATCGGGGTTCAGATCGGCCAGCGTGCTCGACTTGGGCAGGACGAGGTCGGCGATGTGGCGCTTCCCGGCGACCACCGCCTCCACTCTCTCGTCGACGGTTCCGGGGCACACGAGGCGGTGCGACACGACCGTGGACTGCTGGCCGATCCGCCACGCACGGTCGCGAGCCTGGTCCTCGACGGCGGGATTCCACCAGCGGTCGTAGAGCACGACATGGCTGGCCGCGGTCAGGTTGAGCCCGGTGCCACCAGCCTTGAGCGACAGCACGAGGGCGCCCGGCCCCTCGCGGCCCTGGAACTCGGAGATGAGCCGGTCGCGGTTGTCGCGAGTCAGCCCGCCGTGGTAGCAGCCGATCGGCATCCCCGCCCGGGTCGACAGGTGCTCGGCCAGCTTCTTTCCCCACTCGGCGAAGTGGGTGAAGACCAGCACCTTCTCGCCGGCGCCGAAGACGGCGTCGACGATCTCCTCCAGCCGGGCCAGCTTGCCGGAGCGTCCGACCAGCGGCCGCCCGTCGTCCTGGTAGGCCGCGGGATGGTTGCAGATCTGCTTCAGGGCGGTGATGGCGGCGAGGATGTCGCCGGGGCGGCGGTCATCGTCCCCGGTGCCCACCAGACGGTCGAGCACCGCCTGGTAGAGCCCGACCTGCTCGGTGGTCATGGTGCAGTGGTCGAGCTCGTCGATCTTGTCGGGGAGCTCGGCGGCCACGCTGGGCTCGGTTTTGGTGCGACGGAACACCAGGACCCCGTTGAGGGCACGCAGGGCATGCTCGGCCCGTTGGGTGGTGTCCTGGCTCTGGGCCGTCAGCTGGGTCACGAACGTGGAACGGGCGCCGAGAAGGCCGGGATTGGTGAAGTCGAGGATGGCCCAGAGGTCGCCGAGGCCGTTCTCCACGGGCGTTCCCGTGAGGGCGATCCGGCTCTGGGCGCCGAGGCGGCGCAGCTGTTGGGCCGCTTCGCTGGCCGGGTTCTTGATGGTCTGGGCCTCGTCGAGGACCACCCGGGCCCACGGGCACTCGACCAGGGCGTCGATGTCGCGCACGGCCGTGCCGTAGGTGGTGATGACCACGTCGGCGCCGGCTGCCTCGGCGGCCAGATCGTCGACCGAAGCCCGCGAGGATCCGTGGTGGACGACGACCCGCAGGCCGGGAGTGAACCGTTCGGCTTCGGCCGCCCAGTTCCCCACCACTGCGGGCGGGGCCACCACGAGCGTGGGACGGGCCTCGGGGGTGCGGGCCAGGTGGGCGAGCATCGTCGGCGTCTTGCCCAGCCCCATGTCGAGGGCGAGGCAGCCGCCGAGGCCGGCCGAGTCGAGGAATCCCAGCCAGGCGAGTGCCTCGCTCTGGTAGCTCCGGAGCGTGCCCACGAAGCCCTCCGGGGCGGCCACCGCCTCGGTGGACACCTCGGCCGTCTTGGCCAGCAGGTCAGCGGCCCACCCGCTGCCGCCGACGCTTGTCGCCCCGGCCAGCGGGGACACTTCCAGGCCGATGGCGTGGCGCAACACCTCGGCGCCGGTGAACCTAGTCCGCGAGGCGCGCTCGGCTAGCGCGGCCGCCGCTTCATTGAGATCGACGAGGTCGAGCTCTACCCACCGTCCCCGGGAATGGATGAGGGGACGGGCCTCGGCGCCGAGGCGCCGGATATCCTCGGCCGACAACTCCACGTCGTCGAACATCGCCGACCACCGCACGTCGGCCAACTGGTGGGCGCCCACCACCGATTCATCGACGGGTTCGGCGGTCATGCGCAGCGCCGGGCGGGGCTTGCGCGGCGACAGGGCGGGAACGCGCACATCAAAGCCCGAGCTCTCCAGGGCCGGACCGGTCACCGTCATGAGCTCGAACGCCTCGTCCTGGCTGAGGACGACCTCGCCCCTCCGCTGGCCACCCGGTCGGTTGAGCACGGGGAGCAGCCGCTCGAGCCGGAGCGTCTCGTCGGCCAGATGGCGCTTCGATCGGCCGTCGACCAGGGCCACTTCCAGCGGGACAGAGCGACCGTCCTGGCCGGGGCCGAGCACCGAGAGGAACCAGGCCCCACCCTTGTCGGGGGGGTCGAGCTGCACGACGAGACGATCCTCCACCAGGGCCCGGACCGGCTCTGCCCAACGCTTCAGACGGTCGCCGAGGGCCGCGGCCAGGCGGGTCGGCGCCTCGAAGGGTGCGCCGCCGAGGCCGGTGAGCACCGATTCGGCCACGTCGGCGGGTGTTCGCACGACGGGGGGCGGCGCGGCTAGGTCCAGGCGCCGGGCAGCGTCGGCGGCGATGGTGTCGACGACCACGCCCAACACCGACAGCGTGAGGGCCCGAGCGTCGAACCGGTCTAGGGCACCGACCGGGCCGGGAACCGAGCGAGCCAGAGCGTCGAGATCGGCCCGATCAACGAGCGCCGGAGCCCAACGGACGGAATAGGCCGACGTACCGGCGGCGTCCTCTCGCCGGCCTCGCGACGAACGGACTGATTCGAGGGTGGGCACGATTGCGCCGCGAGCGACGAGACGAACCCCCAAGACGGCGACGCGACCGAGCCAGACCAGGCTGGAGCCCACGCCCTCCGGCCGCTCCGCGGCACCGAGGGCAACCAACCACCCGAGCGCCTCGCCGACGCCGATCGCCCGCGCCGGGGCCCGGTCCTTCGAGGGCAACGGCACGGGATCGTGCGGCCACCAACCTCCGGTGGGCGCCTCGACCTGGGCCAGCAGGGCGTCCAGGTCGTCGTCGGAGGCGGGCTCGGTGCCCGGTCCGGCGGCCCACAGTACGATCCTGCCGCCCGACCACGACGCCTGTAGACGAACCTCGCCGGGCCCGTCGAGCAGCCGGTTGTCGGTGGCCCGATCGACGCTGAGCTTCGCACTGGCCGGCTCGAGGCGGCGGAGCGCTGCGGCCAGATTGGCCCGCTCACGCTCGAAGTCGGCGACGACCTGGTTGCGTTCGGGGCCAGTCAGGTTCCGGACCGACGCAAGGTTGGCCTCGGTGTCGCGCAACAGCTGCCGGAGCCCGTCCCGCCAGGCCTGGCGGTTGCCCGCCAACAGGGCGAGCTGGGGGGCGGTCGCATAGCCGTTCGCCTCCGCCTCGATGGCGTAATCCAGCTCCTCGACGGGCAACTCCACCACCGGGCCCGTCACCCCACTCGCAGGGCCGCTCGGGCCCCGGGTTGCTCCTGGTGCATCCTGCATCTGCCCTCCGGCACTGGTTCGCAGGCGATGACGGCGGCGGCCACTGTCCGGCCTGCGCCCCCCTGTGTGTGTTCTCTGCCTGGGTCCTCGTTGCCCCGGCCATACCAGGGACCCGAGGTCGCTGGCATCTGATTGCGTCGCGCCGCCACCCAGGCAAGTGCACGGCAACGCAAGGGCCTGCCCTCATGGTAGCGCCCACCGCGCCCTACGGGGTGGAGATCGGCTCCGGACCGGCGTCGGGCGGCCCTCGGCGGGGCTCTGGTCAGGAACGGCTGGCGGCGACGGTACGGATCTGGGCCAGGAAGCAGTCGGCGAAACGGCGGGCGGCCGCGGGGCTGAAGAGGCGGTGCGGATACCGGATGACCAGGTGGAGCCCGCCGGCAACCGTCATCGCACCGATGCACAGGCATTCGGGCACCCGGGCCGGTATCGAGAACCAGACTTCGAGGGTCTGACCCGCATCGGGTCCGAACGACGGCGGGTCGTCGACCAGTCCCACGTTGGCGAGCATGGCCGTATCGACCAGGCGGTTGCCGGTAAGGGGCTGGAGCACGACCTGGGACTGCTTGGCCCAGAGCGGCAACAGGCGCGTGCGATCGAGCGCACCGAGGAGGGCCACCCCGGTGCGGGAACGCTTGTTCCGAGTGGTCTGGGTGGTGATGGACTTGAGGGCAGTCGCCGGCCCCGCCCGGTGGCGACGGCTCGTCGACACTCGGGCGGTGACCGAGAAGTTCCCGACTCGCTCGTGGCGCCAGTCGTCCGGACGCAGGTTCACCGGGACGAGGACGCCGACGCGACGACCAGGTTGGCCGTGCTCGAGGTTCCACTCGCCGATCGCCAGGTGCAGCCCGGCCAGGAGGATGTTCCTGCTGGTGCCCGGGTGGTCGGTGCTCGCCACCGACCGGGTGTCTTCCGCCGACAGTTTCACCAGGTGGAAGCCGTAGCCCGGTTCGTCCCCGGGATCCTCGGTGGCCAGGCGCGCCGGCCGGGCCAGCTGGTTGCGCAGCCGTTCCACGACCACGCGATACCGACCCCGGAGCGTCGAGACCGGAGCCGATGCCGGGCGCACCGGCAGGTCACGGACCGTCGGGAAGTCGAGTGGCGGAATACGTTCGGCATCGCCTGCGTAGGCGGCGGCGATCGACGTGAGCACCCTGAGCCCGCTGAAGCCGTCGCTGGCCGCGTGATTGATGTTGAGCATGAGGAGGTCGCCGGCGTGGTGGCGAACCAACCGGGCCCGCAGGGGCGGCCACTCGGTCAGCGTCATCGGCATCCGCTGTAGCTCGGTCCGGGTCCTGTCGAGAGCGGCGTCGTCGGCGCAGCTGACGACGCCGATGGGGTCGAACTGGAAGGGGTGGCTGCTCAGGGCATCGGCCAATGCCGCCCGCAACCGGGCCTCGTCGAGCACGCCCGCGACCCGAGCCTCGAGCTGCACGCTCCACGCCGATGCCTGGGGATCGAGGAGATCGCCGACGTCGGGCACCGCCCGCCACGGGTCCCAAACCCACTCGCAGTCGAGCTCGCTGCGGTGGTCGCCCTGGCGCCCGCGCAGTAACGAGACCATGTCCTGAGCCATCCCCACCAGGTTGTGGGCCGCCGCTCGGCGCACCGAGTAGCCGGTCGGGCGCTCGGGCCGGACGCCCAGCGGTGAAACCAGATCCACGTGTGCGGCGATGCGGTTGTCGCGCACCACGATGTGGAGGCTGTCGTTGGGCCGGTTCTCACGGAACGAAATGCTCCCAGGATGGTAGATGCGACCGAACCCCGTGTCGCGATGGAAACGCCCGTTGATCTCAAGGTGCCGGAGAACCGCCACCGGGTCGGTGATCGGTGGTCCGGCCGGCTCCACGTTCCAGCGGGACGATGAGCGGTGGTCGTCCTGGAGTTGCTCCTGCAGCGTGGCCGGCTCCTCGACGGCCCGGTCGCCATCGGCACCGACGCCGGAGGCCGGGCTCGCCAATGGGGTAGCGCCTGAATCGGACGCCCGGGTCGACCGCACGCTACCGAGAGTAGGGCTCGGCACCGGGAACTTCGTGCCATCCCGTGAGGCAGGCCGACGTTGCCTGATGCGGCACTAACATCCGCGGTTTCCTCCGATCGCCAACGAGAGGGTGGAGTTGATGATCGAGGTCGTGCTCTGGTTCTCCGACCACATGGGCTCCGACATGCCGCCGACGCGCCTGCGCCAGCTCTGCTCCGCGGGCATCGACGTGGTGCTCGTCGGGTCGGACGATCACCGCCCGGCCACCGCCGAGATCGCCGGGTCGCACCAGGGCCCGGGCAGGGTCTTCGTGTGGTCGGGTCAGCCCCCCGAGGTGGTCGAGTTGGCCGCTGCGGATTCCGACATCACGCCCGGGCCCGTTCCCGTCCCGGCGACAAACCCCCGTGACTGGGCAATCCGCTGCCTGGTGGGCACGGGTGCACCTGACGCGGTCCTGACGGTCGCCGAGCGGAGCCAGCTCGACGATCTGGTCACGGCGCCCGCAGGTCTCCCATCGATGGTCGACGATCAGGCCTGGAGGCTCGAAGCCGGAGGTTTCGAGGCTCGACGGGAGGGCGACGTGGAAGCTTGGCTGACTGTCGGCAACGGTCGCACAGGCACCCGAGGGTCGCTCGAGGAAGGAACCGCCACGTCGTCGCCCGCGGTCTTCGTGGCAGGCGTGTTCGGATGCGTTCCCGGCGATCAGGACGGGCCCGAGCTGGCGCCCGGCCCCGAGTGGACCCACCTCGAGCCGCGAGTCGACGGAGACGCCGTCGATCTCGGGACGGGCGGGACGATCGAGCACCGCCGCGTGCTCGACCTCCGCCAGGCGACGGTCTTCCGGGAGTGGCGACAGCAACTTCCGATGGGCCGGCAGTGGCGCTTCCGCTCGGCCCGGCTCGCCTCGCTGGCCGATCGGGCGATCCTCGCCATGCAGGCCGAGGCCGGTGCCGGTGCCGAGGCCGGTGTTGCGACCGTCTCGTTGGTCGGCGACGTTCCCCTGCCGGTTCCGCAGGGCGCCGTCGCGTCGGCGGCGGCCGACCGAATCGACGGCCAACTGGTCGTGTCGCTCCGTGCCAGCGGTGGCCCGTCGGCCTCGTTCGCCATCGCCGACGAAGGCGAGGGGGGCCGGGTCGACCGGCTCGTCGCCGTGGCACGGACCTTCGACGGTTCCGACGGCAGCCGTGGGGAGGATGCTGTCGCCGCCCTGGCCCGGGCCCGAGCCGCGGGTATGGCGAGCGTCGGAGCCCACCATCGCCGAGCCTGGCGGAACCGGTGGCGTGGTGCCGATGTGGTCGTCGGCGGCGACACCGACGCCCAGGAGGCGCTGCGGTTCTCCCTCTACCACCTGATCTCGGCCGCCGACCCGGAGAGCGACGCCGCGTCCGTCGGTGCCCGGGCCATGACCGGTCCCGGTTACCGGGGCCACGTCTTCTGGGACACCGAGGTGTTCGTCCTGCCCTTCTTCATCTGGACACATCCCCCGACGGCCCGTGCCCTCCTCTCCTACCGCCACCGCACCCTCCCGGGGGCGCGCGCCAAGGCCGCCCGGCTCGGCTATCGCGGCGCCCTCTACCCCTGGGAGTCGGCCGACACCGGCGAGGAGGTGACGCCCGCGTCCATCGACCTGCCCGACGGGACCACGCTGACGATCCTCACCGGCCGGCAGGAGCACCACATCTCCGCCGACGTGGCCTGGGCAACGTGGCAGTACTGGCAGGCGACCGCCGACGACGGGTTCCTCGTTGACATGGGGGCGGAGATGATCGTGGAGACGGCTCGCTTCTGGGCCAGCCGGGTCCGGGCGGACGACGAGGGCCGTTTTCACATCGACGAGGTGATCGGCCCCGACGAGTACCACGAGGGCGTCGACGACAACGCCTACACCAACATCCTGGCGCGATGGAACCTGCGGGCGGCGGTGGAGGTGTGTGGTCTCGTTCCCGGCATAGACGCGACCGCCTGGAGCGAGCTGGCGACCCGGCTCGACCTCCAGGCGTCGGAGGTGGAGCGATGGGAATCGGTCGCCGCCGGACTGGTGGACGGGTTCGACCCCGACTCCCGACTCTTCGAGCAGTTCGCCGGGTTCTTCGCCCTCGAGAACGTTCGAGCCGTCGACCTGGCCCCCCGCCCCTTCACCGGTGAGCTGGTCGTGGGAGTGGACCGCCTCCGCCACACCCAGATCGTGAAGCAGGCGGACGTCCTCATGCTGGCCCACATGCTGCCGGACGCGCTCCCGACCGGCGCCGCCGACGCCAATTTCAACTACTACGAACCGAGGACCTGCCACGGCAGCTCGCTCTCGCCCGCGATCCATGCCGCGGTGGCGGCGCGGGTCGGTGCGCTCAACGAGGCGATGGACTACTTCCGGGCGGCAGCGCGACTCGATCTTGCCGATCACATGGGCAACGCAGCCAAGGGCGTGCACATCGCCACCATGGGCGGGCTGTGGCAGGCGGCGGTATTCGGCTTCGGCGGCGTTCGACCGGAGCGCGATGTCGTCCGCATCGACCCCCACCTGCCACCGGCGTGGACGACACTGGTGTTCCCCCTCCGGTGGCGGGGGACACTGATCGACGTCGAGGTGACTCCGGCCACGCTGGTTCTGCACCTCGACGGTCCTGCTGCTGTCGCCGTCGGGGACGGCGTCGAGGTCCACCTCGGTCGCGGATCGTTCGTCGCCCACCGCCAGGACACGGGTTGGTCGGTGCTCGCAGACGCGGTCAAGCTGTGACGATGGACAAGAGCCTGGCCGATCTGGACGCCGTCATCTTCGACATGGACGGCGTGGTGACGGAGACGGCCACGGTGCATGCCGCCGCCTGGAAGAAGCTGTTCGACAAGTACCTTCAGGACCGGGCTGACGGCGGCGGCAACGCCTTCGTCGAGTTCGACGAGGGGTCCGACTACGAGCGCTACGTCGACGGGAAGAACCGCTACGACGGGGTTCGCAGCTTCCTCGAGACGCGGGGGATCTCGCTGCCCGAGGGCACGCCCGACGACCCGCCCGAAAACGAAACCGTGTGCGGGCTGGGCAACCGCAAGGACCAGTACTTCCTGGCCTGGGTCGAGGAGAAGGGCGTGGCTGCCTACGCGACGACCGTGGCGCTGATCAAAGACCTGAAGGAGCACGGGGTCCGGATCGCTATCGTCACCGCCAGTCGCAACGCCGACCAGATCCTCGCCGCGGCCGGTGTGGCCGACCTGTTCGAGGAGAAGGTCGATGGCCTCGTCGCCGCCGAGCGGGGCCTCGCCGGCAAGCCCGACCCTGCGACCTACGTGGAGGCGGCGAAGATGTTGGGCGTCGACCCGGCCAACGCCGCCGTCGTCGAGGACGCGTTGTCGGGCGTGGAATCGGGAGCCCGTGGGGGCTTCGGACTGGTCGTGGGCGTGGCCCGTGCCGGCCAGGCCGACAGCCTCCTCCAGGCGGGCGCCGACGTGGTGGTCGCCGACCTCGGCGAGCTTCTTGACACGCCCTGAGCTGAAGGCGATCGGCCGGGGTCGAGGTTCGCAACCTGGAGGCCCTCGACGGCACCCCCGTCGTCGACGTGAAGCCGGTCCTCGACCCGGTCGTCGACTCCTGACTCCCGCTCGATGCCGCTTGGCTCGTGCTCCTCTGGGTAGGTAGTTGTCATGGGAATGCGTCGTATCGGTTCACTGTGCTGCGTCCTGGCCTTCACCGCCACGGCGTGTGGTTCGGGCGGGAGTGCCTCGAGGCGAACCTCGAACACGCTGACTCCATCGGTGCGCGCAGGTGGGCCGGAGGCCACATCGACATCGGCGACGACACCGACGCCGCACGCCGCGAGCGGGCCAGACATCCAGGGCCCCGTCGGGCCTCCCGGTCCTCCCGGTCCGGCCGGCCCACCGGGGCCCGCGGGTCAAGCGGGCGTCGTCGGCTACGAGATCCGGCCGGCCACCAAGACGGTGCCTCTCCCTGGTTCGGGCGGCGAGGGGACGGTCGAGTTAAGCGTGTCGTGCCCGGAGGGGAAGCAGGTCCTGTCCGGAGGGGCCAACGTCTCGGTGACGTCACCGCCGTCACAGACGGCGGCCGGTGCATTCGCCACGCTTACCCGCTCCGAACCGGAAAGTGCCTCGACCTGGGGAGCGACCGCCCGATGGCTCACACTCAATGCCGTGCCCGGCGAGACCTTGACGCTGAACGTCCAGGCCATCTGCGGTCAGACCGGTTGACGCGGTCCGATCTTCACGCCGTCTGGTCGAGGTTGAGGTCGTCCTGACGATTTCAACCCGACCAGAACGGATCAGGCCGGCGAACGACCGACGAAGGTGGCCAAGACGTCGGCCGACGACCGGGTGGGGCGCCAGCCCAGAGCGTCGGCGGCGGCCGAGGGATCGAGGGCGAGGGGGCCGTTGAGGAAGATGGCCCGGTCGGCTCCGAAGGGCATGAGCCGGAGCCGGACCGCCGCCTCGGAGGCAGCCAGGACGCCCTTGAGCGGTAGGCGCACCACCCTCCCCCCGGCCAGGCCGGCGATGTCGGATTCGCTCAACCAGTCGGCGGGGGCCACGTTGAACACGCCGGTGGCCGTCCCCCGCCCGGCGGCACGCAGCGCGCCGGCGGCGTCGTCCTCGTCGAGGAACTGGAGAGCCTGGCGCACCCCACGAACGGCGGGCACGGCCAGGCGGTAGCCCCGGGCCGACCGCCTGACCCTTTTGTCGGAATGGGGCCCGAGCACGGCCGAGATGCGCAAGGCGGCGGTCGGCGCGGCATCGGAGCAGAGGCGCTCGGCCTCGAGCTTGTCGTGGGCGTAGGCAACCTCGGCGTTGGGCCGGGGCGTGAACGCCTCGGTCAACGGCAGCGGATTGTCGGGCCACGCCCCGTAGACGGCGGCCGACGAGGCCAGTACCACCCGGCCGGGAGCGGCGGCCAGAACGTTTCGTGTCCCCTCGATGTTCACCGGCCCCAACGCCTTGCCTCCCCCCGAGCGCCACAGCTGGAACGCCAGGTGGTACAGCACGTCGCAGCCGGCGAGCGCCTGGCGGGCCTGCGGGCCGCACAGGTCGGCCCGGGTGTGGACGAGCTTGGGGTGGGGGGCCACATCGCGCCGGGCCACCGAGCGCACCCTGGCCACATCGGGATCGCCCAGAAGCAGATCGAGAAGGCGGGAGCCGATGGCGCCGGTGGCGCCGGTCAGGCCAACGTCGATTTCGCCACCTCGAAAGCGGTGAGGGCCTGGTCGATATGAGCCTCGGTGTGGGTGGCGATCACCGACGTACGCAGGAGGGCCCGGCCCGGTGCCACGGCCGGCGAGACTGCGCAGTTGGTGTACACGCCGAGATCGAGCAGGCAGCGCCACAACCGGGCGGCATGCCAATCGTCGCCGATCTGGACGGCGACAATTGCCGCACCGTGCTGGGGGCCGGCGTTGTAGCCGAGCTCGCACAGACCCCGCCGCAGCTGGTCGGCGCGCTCACACACGGCCTCCCGGCGCCAGTCCTCCTCCCGGGCGATACGGGTAGCGGCCAGGGCGGCGGCCATCGCCGCCGGCACGCCCGACGCGGTGAACAGGAACGGCCGACAGGACACCCGCAGGTAGTCGATGACGTCGGTGGGCCCGCTCACGAAGCCGCCACAGGAGCCCAGCGACTTGGAGAAGGTGCCCATCACCAGGTCGGGTTGCACGCCGGTGTCGGCCGCCGCCCCCGCCCCCTTGGGACCCAGCACACCAAGGGCGTGGGCCTCGTCGACGAGCAGTCGAGCCCCCACGGTGGCGCACACGTCGGCGATCTGGGCAATTGGGGCCAGATCGCCCTCCATCGAATAGATGCCGTCGACGGCCACCAGGGCACCGCCTTCGGCCGTTGCCGCCCATTCCCCCAATCGCCGGCGGAGCGAGCTCACCGAGTTGTGGCGGAACGACTTGAGCGGGCCCGACGCCAGGCGCCCGCCGTCGATGAGGCTGGCATGGCCGGAGGCGTCGACAAACACGGCGTCGCGCGAACTCACAAGGGTGGAGATCAGCCCCAGATTGGCGGCATAGCCCGTGGTGAAGACCAGGCACGCCTCGGTACCGGTCCAGTCGGCCAGCTCCGTCTCCAGCTCCCGGTGCAACGAGAGGGTGCCGTTCATGAGGCGACTGCCCGTGCACCCGCTTCCGTACCTTTCGACGGCGTCGATAGCCGCCTTCTTCACTCGATTGTCGCCGGTGAGCCCCAGGTAGTTGTTGGACCCCAGCATGATGACCTGGCGGCCTTCATGGCCGACCACGGGCCCGGACTCACTGTCCATCTCGCGGAAGTAGGGAAGCAGGCCCAGCGCCTCGGCCATGCGGTACTCCTGCACCCGCGTCGAAGCGCACTTCGCGAAGAGATCGCCGGGCGAGACCCGCCCACTCGTAGGGTCCACCATTGGTTCCAGAGCACGTCACACTAGCGACCGACCCGGCTGCGGGTGTGACCTTCGCCTTCCTAGGATGCACGGGTCATGGCTCTCGCCACCGTTTCGGGTACTCAGGTCCACTTCGTGGACGCCGGCTCGGGCTCTCCGGCCCTCGTTCTCCTTCATGCCTTCCCTCTCCACGCCGGCATGTGGGACGACCAGATCGCCGCCTTCTCCCCTCAGCGGCGAGTGGTGGCCCCCGACTTCCCCGGCTTCGGGTCGACGCCACCTCTCGAGGGCAGGGGTGCACCCACCATGGCCGATTTCGCCGCCGTGGTGGCCGGCCTCATCGAGCATCTCGGCATCGGGCCGGCGGTGGTCGCCGGGTTGTCCATGGGGGGCTATGCCGCCTTCGCCCTCCTGCGTGAGCGCCCCGACCTCGTCTCGGGTGTCGTGCTCGCCGATACCCGAGCCGGGGCCGACTCGGTCGAGGTGGCCGAGCGCCGCACCGCCCAGCAGGCCCGGGTGGCGGACAGGGGCACCACCGACCTGATCGAGACGATGCTCGTATCGCTCCTGTCCGACGAGACCAGGGCCCGACGGCCGGAGGTCATCGAACGGGCCCGGACCCTCATGTCCGCCAATCCCGGTGCCGGAGTCATCGCCGCCCTCGGGGCCATGAGGGTCCGACCCGACGCCACCGCCGAGCTGGCCGCGATGGCGATCCCTGCCCTGGTGATCGTGGGAGAGCACGATGGCCCCTCGCCCTCGGCCGAGGCCAGGGCGATGGCCGACGCCCTCCCCGACGCCCGGCTGGAGATCATCGACGGCGCCGGACACCTCTCCAACCTCGAGGCGCCCGCAGCGTTCAATCGGGCCCTCGACACGTTCCTGAGCCGTTTCTAGAGGTGCGACGGGCACCTCGTTCCGGCCACGCAGGCCGGGTACGGCAGTCGGTCCCGGCCAGCCTGGCCGCCTTCGCCGGGTGGATCCTGGTCGCCCCCCCAGCCGCGGCGGCGGCCGCCCGGCTGACCCGTCGGGAGCGCACCACCGGCGTGCTCATGGCCGAGGCCTTCGGACCGCTCCTCGGCCTACCCGCCCTCGCCGCCCTCGGCCTGGGGGCGCTCAGCCGGCGCCGGTGGCTGCTGGCGTCGGCGGGGGCGGTGACCGGCCTCCATGTGAGCTGGCTCACCACCGAGCTGCGCCAGGCACGAGTGCCCAACGACGGGTCGGCCGCCGCTGACGGGAACGACGACGGCCGGCTCCGCCTGTTCTCGGCCAACGTGCTGTTCACCAACACCGACCTGGGCGGCATTGCGAACGAGGTGCACGACACCGACCCCGACGTGGTGATCCTCCAGGAGGTCTCGCCTCCGACCCTCACCGGGCTGAGCCAGGCCGGCACTCTCGACCGCTTCCCCTACCGGTCGCTGACGGCCCGCCCCGATCCCCTCGGCACGGCCATTCTCTCGCGGTTCCCACTCGACGACGTGGAGGCGTGCGTGATCGCCGGTATGCCCATGGCCCGGGCCACCGTCGTCGTCGGCGACCATCGCGTGCGCCTCTACAACGTGCACACGCGCGCGCCCTTCGGACCCCGCGGCTTCACCCTCTGGAAAGACCAGTTGACCGCCCTGGCCGACGTCGTCGGCGAGGAGACCGGACCGCTGATCCTGGCCGGCGACTTCAACGCCGCCTCCGGGCATCGACCCTTCCGCGCCCTGCTGGCGGCAGGCATGCGCGACGCCCACATGTCCCGCCGCCGGTGGTGGGCAACCACCTGGCCGAGCGACATGCGCCTGGCGCCCCCGTTCGCCCGCATCGACCACGTGCTCGTCTCGCCCCATGTACGGGTGGTGGACGTGTTCGAAGGAGTGGGACAAGGGAGCGACCACCGCCCCGTCGTAGTCGATCTGGCCGTCGTGGGCTGACCTTGCCTCCCAAAGGGCCACTCCGTGGGTGCACCGACCCCGGGTCTGACTCACGGTCCCGGGCGGATCCGCGACACCACGGCCAGGTAGTTGGCCCCCAGCACCTTCACTACCCGCTCGGCGGAGAAGCCCCGATCAAGCATGCGTTGGACGAGGACGGGGAGCTCCGACACCGTGCGCAGGTCGACGGGCGGCACGATGAGGCCGTCGAAGTCGCTGCCGATCGCCACCGTGTCCTCGCCGGCCACGTCGATCACGTGCTCGAGGTGCGCCACGATCGCCTCCGCTCGCCCGGCCCAGAACGACCGACCCAGGAACCCGGCGTGGAACATGATCCCGGTCACCCCTCCGAGCTCGGCGATCGCCCGGATCTGATCGTCATCGACGTTGCGCCACACGTCGTGCACCCCCCGGACACCGGTATGAGACACGATCGCCGGCTGGGCCCGGTCGTGGACCCCGAGGGCGTCCCAGAACCCGCGAGGACTGATGTGGGCCAGGTCGACGAGGATGCGCTCGGCGTTGAGCGCATTTACGAAGGACCTTCCCTCGTCGGTGAGCCCCCCTCCCCGGCGCGTCGACGGGGCACTCGGCGATCCGAGCGGCGACGCCGTGAGGTGGACGAGGGTGACGCGCGACACCAGACCGGGGGGCAGGCGGGCCACGTCGTCGGGCGAACCCAGGGCGTTGCCCCCCTGGAGGGCCACGAAACAGGCCAGCCGGCCGCCGGCCCGGGCCCGGTCGTAGCCGGCGCGATCGGTGACCAGCGCGACCCGGTCGACCTGGCTCTCGACCGCGGTGCGCAGGCGGGCCAGGTTGCGGATCAGGTTGGCGGTGCGACATGACCGGGGACGGAACGGGTTGGTGGCCACGCTGAGCACGGCGGCGCTCAGGCCCGCCGCCATCATCCGGGGCAGGTCGGCCTGGGAGTAGAAGCACCCGCCGAGCAGCCCTGCCCCGTGGCGGCGGTTGAGGTCGTAGCCGATGACGCGGGTCCAGACGAACGACTCGACGTGGGCATCGACCACCTCCGACGCCGCGTACAGCTCGACGGCTTCAGTGGAGATCCCCAGCCGGCGGGCCCAGTGGGCCGGGTCAGCGTGTACGTCGGGCAGGTACGAGTCGGGGCGGGCGATGACCGGACGATACCGATCTACTGACGGCGCCCGAGCTCCAGCTCGAGGTCCAGCTCTTCCGCTGACGGCCACGTTCCCAACGGCGCGCCGGCCTCCGGTGGCCCCGGCGTGACGGCTGCAGGCGAGGGCGTAGCGGCTTTGCGTTCGGCGTCGTGACCGATGCGAGCGAGCCTGCGATATGCCCAGGCACCGGCGGCGAGAGCGGCCAGCCCACCGAGACCCAGCCCGTAACGAGGGCCGAGGTTCTGGCCGATCCATCCGATGATCGGGCCCCCGATGGGCGTGGAGCCGAGAAAGGCGACGGCCCACAGCGCCATCACCCGTCCCCGCATCTCCGGGGCCGTCGTCAACTGGAGGGTGGCGTTGCCGAGCGAGAGGAAGCCGATACTGGTCACCCCGATGAGCACCAGGGCGCCAAGCTCAACGACGAGGTTGGGGGCAATCGCGGCCATGAGCATCACCACGCCGAAGGCGACGGCGTTGAGCGCCAGAGCGGTGCCACCCACCCGCCGGTGAGAGGCGGCGTAGAGCCCGCCCGCGACAGAACCGATGCCCATGCACGAGCTCATCAGCCCGTAGGTTCCGGCATCGCCGTGGAAGGTGAACCGGGCCATGAGGGGCAGGATCACCCCGAACTCGTACGCCAGGGTACCGATGACCGCCATCATGATCAGAGGGGTGGAGAGGGCCGGGGTGGACCGGACGTACCGGAATCCCTCGCGGAGCTGGCCCTTGCCCCGGGGCTGTGGGGTCGTGGGCTGAAGCTCGTGGGCCCGCATGAGGGCGAGGGCGCCGAGGACGGCCAGGTACGATCCGGCGTTCACCAAGAAGCACGGCCCGAGCCCGACGGTGGCAATCAGGGCGCCGGCCACTGCCGGCCCAACGGCCCGGGCCAGGTTCACCATCACCGAGTTGAGGGTGACGGCGTTGGGAAGCTCGTGAGCCCCCACCATCTCGTGGACGAAGGTCTGGCGGGCGGGGCTGTCGACGGCGTTCACCAGCCCGAAGCCGGCAGCTAGGGCGAAGACCATCCACAGCTGGACGACGTCGAAGGTCACCAGGAGGCCGAGAGCCAGGGCGAGTAGCCCGGCCGAGGTCTGGGTGGCGTAGAGGAGGCGCCGCTTGTCACAGCGGTCGGCCACCAGCCCGCCCAAGGGGCCGAGGAGGAGCACGGGAAGGAACTGGAGGGCGACCAGCAGGCCCAGGGCCGTGCCGCTGCCGGTGAGCTTGAGCACGAGCCAGGCCTGGGCCACGCTCTGCATCCAGGTGCCCGAGAGCGACACCATCTGGCCGAAGAAGTAGAGCCGGAAGTTGCGAACCGCCAGTGACGAGATCGTGCGCCGCACGATCGGCACCCCGCTCAGAGGGCCGCTCGGGCCTAGGGCCGTCATCGCCGATCCGGATCGATGCCGTCGGCGAGGAGACGCAGCGCCGGCAGGGCGGCCGTCAGGGCGGCGATGTCCGCCTGGCCCAGGCCGCCCAGACGCTCGGCCAGGAACGCGGTGCGCTCGTGGCGGAGGCGGTCCAGAGCCGACGTCCCCTCGGCCGTCATCTCCACGACCGCCGACCGGCCGTCGGCGGGGTCGATCCGCCGCACGACCAGGCCCTGGTGTTCGAGTCGATCGACGATGCGGGTCATGGTCGGCGCGGTGACGCCCTCGAGGCGCGACAAGCGTCCGATGGGCACCGGTCCATGGCAATCGAGGCTGGCCATCGCCGACACCTGTGACGGGCTCAGGCCGCCCACGGAGTGCTGACGCAGGCGCCGACTCAGTCGGCCCACGGCCAGCCGCAGGTCGGCGGCCAGATCGGCCGCCTGGACGGGCGAATCCCCCGCCGCCTGTTCCGCTCCGACCTTGGGTGTCGTCGTCATCATCATTAGCTTAGCTAACCATCTCGGTGCCCACGCAATTCCCGTCGGAGCCGTATCGTCGGACGACATGTGCCGGAACATCACCCCCCTCCGTGGCCTCGAACCTCCAGCGACGAGCGAGGAAGTCGTGGCGGCCGCCCGCCAGTACGCCCGCAAGGTGGGCTCGGTTACGACCGGGAGCCAGATGGCGTCGCCGGCCTTCGAGCGCGCCGTCGAGCAGATCGCCGCGGCAACCGCGGAGCTCCTGGCCGACCTGCCCCCCCGCCGACAACCCCCCAGCGTCGTCCCACCGCTGCGCCGCCGGTGACCGAGGGGCCCGACGGACGACCCTTACGGGATCTGGACGTATTCTGGAACAAGATTTGAACTGACCGCTCAGGGACGGGAAACCACATGGCGGCTGAGCCCACCTCCACCGGCGCCACCCCTCAGCGGTGGGAGCGTTTCGCCCCGTTCGGCGCCGTCGGATTTCTCCTCTCCATCGTGGTCGGGGCCGTCTTGGTCGGGGAGGCCACTCCCTCCAGCCAGGCCTCGGCCCGAGAAATCGCCGGTTATTTCCACGACCACAGCAGTGGGATTCTCGCCAACACGGCTCTCGTCGTGCTCGGTGGCTTCGCCCTCTTCCCCTGGTTCCTCGGCAGTCTTTGGCGGGCTACCCGCCAAGCCGAGGGGGAGGGCGGTATCTGTGCGGTCGTCGCCCTTGTCGCCGGTGTAGCCCTGCTCGGCCCTCTCCTGATGCAGGCTGCCGGATGGGGAGCGGCCGCTTTGGAGGCGGGTCCGAATCGCGATCCATCCGTCGCCGCCGGCCTGATGGACCTGGGGAACATGGGATTTTTGCTGGTCCCGTTCCCGGCGGCCGCACTCGTCGCCGCCACGAGTCTCGCCGGCCGACCCGGCGTGTTGCTTCCCCCGTGGCTTACTCGCGCCGGCCTGCCCCTGGCCGCGGTGATGGTCGTCAGCGGCGTGCTCGTGCCGGGCGCCGCGCCCGTCCTGTTCCTCCTCTTCGGGCTATGGCTGGTGGCGGTGGCCTTCACCCTGGTGCGTAGGGGTGTGCCAACCGGTGAGCCGGTGCAAGGTTGACGTCCCCGGCGCCTTCCTCACCCTCTACGGCGGCCTGGACATGATCGGTGCCGGGCTGGGTGTGGCCGGCGTCACCGACCCGGTCGACCCGACCGGAGCCCGGTGGTATCTCGTTCTCTGGGGCCCGGTCTGGCTGGCCGGAGGCCTGCTCATGCTGGGGGCCGCACGCCACTACACCCGACAGAGCCGGCGATCCCCCGAGACTCAGGTCGGCAGGCGGGCGTAGACCCGGCGGGCGGTCTCGCCGGCCACCATTCGGGCCGTGCGGGCAGCGTCGCCGATCGTCATGACACCGTCGGTCACCCACTCGTCGAGCAGGCGGCCGAAGCTGTGACGGAACTGGGCGGCCCCGACCAGGTAGAGCTCCGGCAACTGGAAACCGTCGGTGGAGAACAGGAGCTTGGCGAACGGTGCCAGCTCCAGACACTCGCCCAGAACGGCGCCGGCGCGGGCACCCACCTGGCCGACGGTGAGGCCCACATCCACGTAGACGTGCGGGTAGACGGTAGCCAGCCAGCCGGCCTGGCGATGGTACGGGTAGCAGTGGAGCAGGATCACGGGCACCTCCGACGGTTCCAACGCCGCCAGCAACGGCTGCAGGAGGGAGGGATCCGACTCCCGAAGGCGAATGTCCCGGTCGCCGAAGCCAGTGTGCACCTGGAGGGGAAGGCCGAGATCGATGCCGGTCCACAGGACGAACCGCAACAGCACGGGATGGGTGAGGCGCGACGTGGGCTGGACGAGCCACTCCCCGGCGGCGGCCCGCACCTCGTCGGGTCCCGGCCGGGTCGGGTCGATGTCGAGCCCGTGCCGGTAGGCGATCACCGACTTCACCGCCACGGCCTGGACGCAGGCGGCCGCGAGCGTGTCGACGTAGGCAGACTCGAACCCCTCCGGCGTCACGCCGGTGCCGGCCAGGTCCTCGGCCACCCGTTCGAGACGCACCACCTCCGACACCGGGGCCTTTGCGGCCGGCCCGAGCGTGGCCAGGTCGCCGAGGTCCGGGCCGGCCACACCGGTGTCGACGAGGAGGTGAGCCAGGTGGGCGGCGACGAGCAGCCGCGACGTGGCCCCCGCCAGGCCGAGTGCCTCCCGCCGGCTCAAGTAGGCGGACGGCAGGGCGAGGGGTTCGAGGTCGAGCGCCGGCGCGCACCATCGCCGTATGGCCAGCCCGACGGGACTGTCCCAGGTGGACACGCCTTCCGGCGCCGCCCGGTCGGCCTCGGTGCAGCAACGCTCGAACTCGCCCGGTCGGGTCGCCCGCGCCAGCAGTGGATGGCAGTGGGCGTCGAGGAGCGGAAGGCCGTCGAGCAGCTCGGTTATCGGGCCGGCGCTCACGGGTGGGGCTCCGCCCTCAATGGATCCAGCGGGTGGCGGCCACGACCTCCTCGTCGGTCTTGGCGCTGAACCGTTCCACTTCGGCCCGCCGGACGGCGAGAAACGCCTCGAACAACGACGCCCCCATCGCCTCACTCAGGACCTCGTCGTGTTCCAGAGCCGCGACGGCCTGGCTCAGCGATCCGGGCAGGCGGGGCGGTTGCCCATCGGCGGCCAGTGATGCGGGGTCGACGGTGACCTCCGGGGAAAGTCGACCCCCGGCACCGGCGGCTGCCTGCACCACCGCCGTCACTGCCCCCACCACCAGGTAGGGATTGGCGCTGGCGTCGAAGCACTTCAGCTCGGCATTGGCGGCGGTCGATTCGGAACCCCTCGTGCCGGTGATCAGGCGCATGGCGGCCTCGCGATTCTCCCTACCCCAGCACTGGAAGGCACCGGCCCACCGCTGCGGCACCAGTCGCAGGTAGCTGGCCACACTGGGCGCGCCCATCGCGCACAGGGCAGGCAGGTGGTCGAGGAGCGCGCTCAGGGCCGCCTCTCCCTCACCGGTGAGCCCGTAGGGCCCCTCGCCGCCCGACAATAGGTTGGAGCCATCCGACCACACCGACAGGTGCAGATGGCCGCCGTTGCCCACCTGGCCGGCCACGACCACCGGGGCGAAGGACGCCCGGAGGCCGTGCGCCTGCGACACCGCCCGGATGGTCTGCCTGACGAGCACGAGCCGATCGGCGGCCGCCACCGGGTCCGTGGCCGCCACCGACAGCTCCATCTGGCCGGTGGCGTACTCGGGGTGCAGTTGCTCCAGGGGAACGCCTTCGGCCGCCATGGCCTCGACGATGTCGGCCAGGTAGTCGGACAGCTCCACCACCCTGGTCATCCCGTACGCCGGGCCCGTACAGGCAGGCGTCGTGCCGTCGCCTTCGTCGCGCCCTACGAACCACTCGACCTCGAAGGCCATGCGTAGCTCCATACCGGCGGTGGCGGCGCGAGTCACCATGCGCCGGGCGAAGGTGCGCTGACACCCGGGGTGCGGCTCTCCGTCCTGGGTCCGGCGGTCGACCGGTGCCCACGCCCAGCGGGGCATGGGCCGGAGCACGGTCAGGCGCTCGAGATCAGGAATTCCACGTAGGTCGCCGACAGGCCCGCTGACATGGGCGCTGGTGGTGATCGAATCGTCCCCACCGAACACGTCGAAGGCCGGTGACATCCCGACACCCCATGTGGAGACCGTGTCCAGTCGGTCGACGGGGATCGTCTTGGCCCGGGTGATGCCGGCATTGTCGACCCAGGTCAACGCCACCGCTCGCACGCCGTCGGCGGCCAGCGCCTCGGCCAGGTCGCCGGCCCGTCCCCCCTGGCCCGTGTCGGTGCCGGGCATCGCTATTCGTTGCGCTCGAGAGAGTCACCGATCAGCCACAGGGTGGGCGGCCACAGTCCTACGAACAGGGCCCGGCGCTCGGCATTGCCCCGTTCGTCCTGGTCGACGGTCTTGGCCCGGATCCACAGCCCGATGCATAGACCTACGGCTGCCAGGGAAGACACATGCACGTGCCCGCTTCGTAGTCCAAACTTGCTGAGTAGTCCCGTCACCATTCCGCCCAACGTACACACCACGAAGGACCCTTGTGCCCCAGTTCCCGACGATGCCCCGCCGC
Source organism: Acidimicrobiales bacterium (assembly GCA_038238185.1). Taxonomy (GTDB): domain Bacteria; phylum Actinomycetota; class Acidimicrobiia; order Acidimicrobiales; family AC-14; genus DATAQC01. The sequence goes on along the minus strand of JBBRXY010000024.1, from coordinate 10,931 downwards.
CTCGTCGTCGCCTCGCTCTGGCCGTTCGGCATCGCCCTCACCTCGTGGAACTACATGTGGCGGACAACCCCCCTCCACCGCCGTGAGATGTCGGGGTCCCTTCCCGACGACGGCGGCCCCGACCTGCCGGCCGACGTGTCACCGGCCGACCTGCAACCGGCCGACGACGGAGTGGGTCCTCTCTTCCACCGCCGCTACCAGGCCCGAATCGCCAACGCCAAGGTCGCCCCCGAAGCCCTGATCGCCACGATCAGCGCCGACCCGAACGAGGTAGCGCCGACCGAGTTCGCCCGATTCGCCAAGGTCGAAGGCGACGAGGGCCGGCTGGAGGCGGGCGACTGCTTCGTCGTCCGCATGCCCGGACCGTGGGACGGACCCGTACGGGTGGTCCGCCGCACTCCGACATCGTTCCGCCTGGCGACCATGCCGGGTCATCTCGAGGCCGGCCAGATCGAGTTCCGGGCCGCCACCGACGGCGACCGGCTCGTGTTCACCATCGAGTCGTGGGCCCGGAGCGGCGATCGGCTCTCCAACCTGCTCTACGGCCGCCTACACATGGCCAAGGAGGTTCAGCTCCACATGTGGACCTCGGCCCTCGAGCGGGCGGTGACGCTGGCCGGCGGTCGGCTGACCGGCGGGGTCGACATCGAGACCCGGCGGGTTGACAAACCCTCCGTCGGACACGAGCACATGCTCGGTGACCCGAGCGCCAGGCAGGTCCTCGATGCCCTGCACGACAAGAGCCTCAACTTCGAGCTCGACCGGCGCGACGACTTCACCGCCGAGAACGGCTGGCACGTCGACGAGTACTGCCAAAACCTGCCCGCCGAGACCCCGGGCCCACCCACCCCCGGTGGGAGCTGGGAGGTGGCCCGGGGCCTCATGCGCACCTACGAGTTCGCCGACCCGGCCATCGTGCGCGCCGTGTACTACCCGGACCGTCCCCTGGACGATCGCGACATGCTTCTCGAGGCGCGTTTTTTCGGTCTGCGCTTCAAGCTCGGCGTCCGGGTCGGCGGGTTACGTGATGAGGTACGCGAGCTCGGCGGCCGACAGGTACGCGTATGGGGTTGGAACTACCGCACCCTGCAGGGCCATCTGGAGATGGGCCAGATGGATTACGAGGTGTGGAAATGGCTCGACACCGGTGAGGTGGAGTTCCGGATCTCGGCCTTCTCCCGCCGGGCCGCGACCGGCAACCCGCTCGTGCGCCTCGGATTCCGGGTCTTCGGCCGACATGAGCAGGTGAAGTTCGCCCGCCACGCCTGCGACCGCATGGCCGCCCTCACCGAGGCTGCCCTCCGCCACGACGATGCCGACGATGGGTCACGCTCCTTCGACACGGTGACCGTTCAGCCCGTGTCCAACGGCTCCGGGTAGGCGTCAGCCGGCGGCGCCGGTCGCAGTCCGCACGACTCGCCCAGCGGGCACAACCGGGGGGCGGCCTGCTGGAGCAGGCGGAGGCCGAACTGGCGCATCTCGACTGCCTCGTGGGTGCGCGTCGCGTCCGTCTCCTGCACCACTTCGGCCATGGAGAACAGCGAGCCGGCGCTCTCCAGCATGTGGTCGGTCGTGGCCAGCATCACCGCCTTCACCTCCGGCCAGGCGACGAACGAGGTGCCGTCCTCGGAGTTGTAGGAGATGCCGGCGCCGTCGATGGTGGTCACGTCGACGGTGACCACGCGATCGTCGGCGAACGTGATCCCGGCGGTGAAGCTGACATCACCCACGGCTCTCCTCCCGGTCGGCTCGGTGTTGCGTGCGGGCCAGCTTCTCGCAGTTGCGACAGACTCGCCGACCGTGGGGCGCCCAGCCGGCCCGGCGCCGCCTGGCAGGATGCCGGTGTGCGGCGCATCCCCGACGACGAACGACGGGCGCGGCTGGGGCTGCGTCACCACCTGGTGCCGACGGCGAAGGCGTCCGACCCGGTGGTGCTGTCGGCCGACCTGGTGGGCCTGCACGGCAGCGATCCGGCCACAGTGTTCCTGTCTACTGCCGCTCGCTTCATCGAACCGGTCGAGGCTGTCCCTGCGCTCGAGCGGGCTCTTTACGAGGATCGCCGCCTCGTCCGCACGCTCTGCATGCGCCGGACCATGTTCGTGGTGCCGGTCGACTTCGTGCCCGTCGTCCAGAGCGCCTGCACCGAGCCGCTGGTGGCCCGGGAACGCCGGAGGTTGGTGCAGATGATCGAGGACCAGGGTGTCGCCACCGACGGGGCGGCCTGGCTGGAAGCGGTCGAGGCCCGAACGATGGCCGAGCTCGAGCGCGTGGGCGAGGCCACCGGCGCCGAGTTGTCGAAGTCCGTCCCCGGGTTGGAAGAGCAGCTCCTCTTCGGCGAAGGGACGAAGTGGGCGGCCAAGGTCGGCATGTCGACTCGCGTGCTCTTCCTGCTGTCGACGACCCAGCGCGTGGTGCGCGGGCGTCCGAAGGGATCGTGGACGAGCAGCCAGTACCGCTGGTCGCCAATGGGAACCTGGCTGCCCGATGGGATGGTCGCCGTCGACGCCGGCTCCGCCCGCACGCAGCTCGTGCGTCGCTGGCTGGCTGCGTTCGGGCCGGCCACCACCGCCGACGTCAGGTGGTGGACAGGATGGACCGTGGCCCAGGCCAAGGCGGCTCTCGTGGCCGCGGATGCCGTCGCCGTGGAGCTCGACGACGCCCCTGGATGGTTGTTGCCGGGAGACGAGGATCCCGTTGACGCCCCCGACCCATGGGTGGCTCTGTTGCCCGCGCTCGATCCCACCACCATGGGATGGCGGGGCCGAAGCTGGTACCTCGGCGACCACGCCACGACGCTGTTCGACCGCAACGGCAATGCCGGTCCGACCGTCTGGGCCGACGGGCGGGTCGTGGGCGGCTGGGCCCAGCGAGCCGGCGGCGAGGTGGTGTACGAGTTGCTCGACGATGTCGGCGCCGACACCGTCGCAGCCGTCGCCCGGGCGGCCGCCGACCTGGAGAGCTGGCTCGGCGCCACGCGGATCAAGCCCCGCTTCCCGACTCCGCTCCAGGTGACGCTGATGCGCTGAACCGCGTTGTCTGCGTGACCCCCGACACTGGATGTTGGAAATCGAGCAAAGGAACGAGAGTGTGATGAGCGACGACGAGGCGATGGGGCTGGCCCTCGAGGAGGCAGCCCGGGCCACCGCTCATGGCGACGTGCCCGTCGGGGCCGTGGCCTTGGTGGCCGGCCAGGTCGTGGCCCGCGGCCACAACGAGCGAGAGCTGACGGGTGACCCGACCGCCCACGCCGAGGTCGTCGTGCTCCGTGCCGCAGCCGTGGCGGCCCAGAGCTGGCGTCTCCACGACGTCACCCTGGTCGTGACCCTGGAGCCGTGCCCCATGTGCGCCGGCGCCCTGGTCGCGGCCCGGGTCGGGCGCCTGGTGTTCGGTGCCGCCGATCCTCGGGCCGGCGCCGCCGGCTCGCTCTACAACGTGTGCGTGGATCCCCGCCTGAACCACGAGCTCCCGGTCACCCCGGGCGTGCGGGCAACCGAGTCCGCCGCCCTGCTCGCGGCGTTCTTCGCGTCCAGGCGCGGTTGATAGCCTCACCCCCGGAGGGATGCGAGAGCGGCCGAATCGGACGGTCTCGAAAACCGTTGTGCCTCCGGGTACCGTGGGTTCGAATCCCACTCCCTCCGCTCTCGTTTCGTCGCAAGACATTCGACCGTCGTCGCGAGTCGTCGCTATTCGAACGCTTTCTCTGCGAAGGATCTGACCCGCCGGAGTCACCTCTCGTCGTCGGCGAACTCGGGCTCGAGCCCCTCGATCGGGTCGACCGGCGGACGCCCCCGTTCGACCCGCCAGATGCTGAAGGCGGCCGTCGATGCCGCCAGCCACGCCATCCCCAGCACATAGCCACCCACCACGTCGCTGATGTAGTGGACCCCCAGGGCCAGGCGTGAGAACCCGATGGCCAACACCAGCACTACGGCGGCGGCCACCACGGCCACCCGTCGGCGGCGGGCGATCAGCGGGAGGAACACGAGGAGGAGAGCCCCGTAGACCACGGTCGAACTCATGGCGTGGCCGGAGGGAAAGCTCTTGCCAAAGGCGGTGGCAACTGGGTCGACCAGTGAGGGCCGGGGCCGGTCGACCGCCAGCTTGACCGCGGTGTCGAGCAGGCCGCCCAGAAACGTCGTCACCACCAGGAACAGCGCCAGGCGCGTCCCGTGGTGCCGCCACACCCAGAGCGAGGCCAAGGCCACGATCACGTAGAACAGGACCGGTTCCCCGAAGAAACTGACGACCTTCAATACCCGCACGGCGCCAGGCGAATGGCTGACCCAACCGTGCAGGTGGCGGGCGGCCGACGTGTCCACCCGCACCAGCCAGCCGTTGGCGAGGACCTGTTCGAGCAGCAACCCGAAGGGGATGGCGACGACGAGAAAGGCCACGGCGAACAGAGTCAGTCGCAGCCCGTAGCGCTCCTCGGGGTGGAGTCGCCGGTCCCAGATCGTCCGAAGATCGCTCACCGCTCACCGATTGGGGACGTAGACCAGCAGCGGCTCGTCCACCTTGGCGATGTCGAACTCCTCGGGCCCGTCGAAGGTCTCACCATCGCGAGCCAGGCGCAGCCTGCCCTCCAGCGACTTCACGTGGACGCTCTTGGCATAACGCTGCTCATAGGCACCACAGGCGGCCAGACGGCCGGTCATCACCGACAACAGGAGGCGGGCACGCGACCAGGGATGGGTGCCGTCGACGATCCGGATGTCGAGCTGCCCGTCGTCGAGCCGCTCCCGCCAGCTGGGGGCGAAGCCGGGTGGGTCGTACCGGCAGTTGCCGATGAAGACCATCCAGACGCTTCGGTGCTCACCGTCGATCTCCACCTCCACCGGCGCCGTGTGACGCATCACGCTCCACAGCGACACGACGACAGCCGGCCACTTGCCGATCTTGTGCTCGAGTCTCTCCCGGGCGTCGACCAGCTCCACATAGCTGCCGATGCTGGCGGTGTTGACGAAGCCGTGACCGTCGATGACCGCCCGGTCGACGGCCACGGCCTGGCCCTCAGTGACGGCCTCGGCGGCGTCGGCGACGGTGGCCAAACCCAGGGCCAGGGCGAAGTGGTTCAGAGTGCCGGCGGGGACGACCAGCAGGGGCAGCTTGCGCTCGGCCGCCACCTCCACCGCGGCATTGATGGACCCGTCGCCCCCGGCCACGCCGATGGCGCAGCCGCGCTCGGCCGCGTCGGCCAGGGCGTCGGGGAGGTCGGCAGCGTCCTCCAGCTCGACGATGTCGGCTTCGGGCAGTGCCTGGCGAAGCTCGTCGGCCACACGAGCGCTGGAGCCGGCGGAGGGATTCACGACGATCACCAATCCGGCCCCGCCGGGCAGCGCTTCCACCGGGTTGCGCTCGAGAGCGACACCGGCCGTGGCCGGGTCGTGGGGCGCCACCGGCCACAGGCGACGGGTCGCGTAACCGGCCCCGGCACCGACGATCGCTCCACCCAGCACGTCGGACGGGTGGTGCACGCCGGTGTGGACACGGGAGAACCCGACCACCGAGGCGAGGGCGACCAGCGGAGCGGCCAGACCGGGCAGCTCCTGTCCGGCGCCGGCGGCAAAGGCAAACGCGCTGGCGGCGTGGCCCGACGGGAACGAACTGCCGGTAGTTGTCGGAGAGCCGGCCAGCCGGCTCACCAGGACCGAACGGGCGGGGCGGCGGCGACCGAACAGACGTTTCATGGGGCCGTTGGCCACGGCCGATGCCAGTCCCACGGCGAACAGGCCGCGCAGGGCGGCCCGACGGCCGAAGCGGCCCCCCGTCGCCGCCATCAGCGCCGCCAACACCACCCACAGCACCGACTTGTCGGCGGCCCGACCGATCCGATGCAGCCCGCCGCTCACCTCGAGCGAGCAACGGGGCGCCCGTTGGTTGACAGCCTTGTCGAGACGGGAGAGCACCCTCATCAGGAGCTCACCCGCCGGAACCGAGCCTCGCCCAGCGAGTAGACGCCGTAGGCGGCCAGCCCGAGCGCCATCGCCACGAGCAGCACCGGTCCGTAAGGCCGGGCCACCAGCCGCTTCAGGGCACCGTCGATGCCTACCGCCTGGTTGGAGTCGTGCCGGAGGGCGGCATTGATGAGGAACACGCCGATCATCGAGAACACGATCATCCGGGCCACCATGCCGACGGTACCGAAGCCGACGATCCAGCGACGCTCGGCCCGGCTCATCTCCGCCGCTTTCAGGCGCTTGCGGAACTTCCGGGACAGGCCCCGCCAGCCCACGTAGAAGCCTGCGCCGATGATCGCCACGCCCACGGCGGCGACGAGCCAGGGGCCGGCCGGCCACTTCAGCACCCTCGCTGTCCAGTCGGACTGGGCGCTATCCGAGCCGGAGTTGCCGCCTGAGGAGACAAGCAGTTTTACGGCGCTGACGCAGAACGCCGTGTACAGCACTCCCCGGGCCGCGTAACCCACCCGTTTCAGCGTTGCCTTTTTCGAGTCACGTTCGTCGTCGGGGCCGACGATCGCATCGACGAAGCGCCACAGGGCGTAGCCGCCGAGACCGATGGCCATCAGTAGCACCAGCACCCGGCCCAGCGGCTGGCGCGCCACTGCCCGCAACGCCCCCTGCTTGTCGGCCCGTTCGTCACCGACGCCCCGCGCCACCTGGATGGCCAGTGCCGCCACCACCAGGTAGAGCACGCCGCGCGTGGCCAACCCCGCCCGGGCCAGGCCTTCCAGCCAGTTGCTGCGCGAGGCCCGCTCCACCGCATCGTGAGACCGCTCCTTGACGTCGTCCACGGACGACCCGGTCTCCATAGGAGGGGTGTCCCCGGCGGGCACCCCCCACAAACCGCCGCCGGCGCGCCACGATGGGTGACGGGTAGGAGTAGCCGTGCGAAGCGTCAGTGGTCGAGGAGCTCGAGCACTCGCTCGGGCGGACGGGCGACAACAGCCCGGTCTCCGTGGATGACGATGGGCCGCTGGATGAGGACGGGGTGGGCCGCCATGGCGTCGAGGAGCTGGTCGCGTCCGGCCGAGGCCAGATCCAGCTCGGCGTACACCGGCTCCTTCTCCCGGACGATGGCACGAGGGTCGTCGTGTCCGAGCATGACCAGCACCCGCCCCAGCTCCTCACGACTCGGGGCCTGGTCGAGGTAGCGCACGTAGTCGGCCTCGACTCCGCGCGACTCGAGGATGCCCTGCGTCGTTCGGCAGTTGGAACAGGCGGGGTTGAACCAGACAGTCGTGTCCATGAGCGAGATCCTACGGGTCGCCCGACGGCGGCACCTACGCCGTCGGTAGGGTGGGCGATGACGGCTGCGCCGACGGCAATCGAGCGCCGCGTCACCCCGGCAACACCCTGACGAAGGAGACATGATGGCCAATCCGGTGATCCACTTCGAGGTGGCGGGAAAAGACGGGCCCGCGCTTCAGGAGTTCTACAGGTCGGTGTTCGACTGGACGATCGACGCCAACAACCCCATGAACTACGGCGTCATCGCCTCGTCGGGTGAGGGGGGGATCGGCGGTGGCGTCTGTGCCAGCCAGGACGGCTCGAGCATGGTCACCTTCTACGTGCAGGTCGACGATCTCCAGGTGGCCTTGGACAAGGCGAAGGCTTCCGGCGGCAAGACGGTGATGCCCCCGATGGACGTGCCCGGCGGGCCCAAGATCGCACTGTTCACCGATCCCGAGGGCAACACCATCGGTCTCACCGCAGGCATGTAGCCACCGAGCTCAGGGGTGCCCGGCCTCCGGGTGCCCCTCAGCCACTGAGGCGTTCAGGCGGCGGGGCCCTGCTCGAGGACCGTGACCGCGTTCGTGGCGGCGATACGGACCTTCGTCCAGGTCGTGTTGTTCGATGTGTTGGCCTCGGTGAACATGGCCTGCGGGTCGGCCCGGGCCCGAACGATGTAGTCACCCGGCGCCAGCCCGCTCACGTCGATCCATTGCCAGGCCAGGTACCAGCCGTATACGTCTCCCCATCCCACGGACAGGCCCATCGTGACCCTCAGGGAGTCGGGACCGCCGCAGCTCTGGTAGGCAGACGATTGGGGTGCCCGGGGCAGGGTCAGGCGATAGGCGGCGTTGTCGGAGAAGCAGAAGCCCGCCTTGGCACCGCGCCCAAGCTCCGTGTCGCTGTCGACCGGATGGATCGTGTACCGCTCGAGGTCCTTGACGTGCCAATGGTCGTGCCCGTCACCGGCGTAGACCATCGATGCCCCGGTAGGGAGCATCGACCTGGTTCCGTCGGCGTTGATGATCCGTTGCCGCACCGACATCTCGGTGTCGGTGGTGGCCGAGCGGCGACCCCGGAGCTCGAAGGGCCCCGTGCCCACGTTGACGATCTCGGCCGTGAAGCGGAGCAGCCGCTTGCCCGTGACCGTGGTCGTGTCGATCTGGAAGTCGGTCAGCGGCGCCATCCCCAGATCTGGCACGCGGGTCGTACGGGGGATCCTCGCCGTGGCCGCCGCCGACGGCAGCAACACGCCCGTCAAGGCGATGGCCACGATGACGATCAAGCGCTTCACGTCAGCGATCCTAGTGGTGACGGCGCCTCACGGCCCGGCGGTCCAGCAGGTCAACCGCCTCCCAGAGCCGCCGCCCGCCGGCCCATCTCCTCGGGCGAAACGTCTTCGACGTGGGAGGCCACACTCCACCTGTGGCCGAAGGGGTCTTCGAACTGACCCGATCGATCGCCGTAGAACTGTGTCTCGACTGCCCGCAGCTCGGAGGCACCTGCGCTGATGGCCCGGCCGAACACCTGGTCGACATCCTCCACGTAGACGCTCATGGTCACCGGGGAGCCGCCGATGGCCTTGGGGCCTCGGACGCCCATCTCCGGGTTCTCGTCGGACAACATCACCACCGAGTCGCCGATCTGGAGCTCGGCATGGCCCACGCGCCCGTCGGGCATCGGCATGCGCATCCGCTCAGTGGCGCCGAAAACCGCCCCGTAGAACTCGATCGCCTCATTCGCACCGTCGACGCACAGGTAGGGGGTGACCTGAGGGTACCCGTCAGGAATCGCTTTGACGTCGGACATCTGAACCTCCTGGCCTGCCGCGGACCGCGCTCGAAGGGTTCCACCTGATGTCGGCTGCGGGCCCCGGAAACGAACATCTGTTCGAACGAACGATACCGCGACCGGCCACCGCCGGCAACCGGTACTCACGACCCGGTGATGCCCGATCACCGTACGACCGCCCAGGCAGTAACGTCGCGTCCGGCGGGCCGGCGACGGGCCTCCGACGGTTCGACGCCACACGTCGCACGAGCTCCCGGGGGTGGAGATGAGCAGGATCAGGATCCTGGCCGTGGTGGGAATGGCGACGGTGCTCACCGCGCCGATAATCGTCGCAGGCGGCGCCGGAGCGGCCACCGCCTCCACACGCGCCTGCACCACCGCCCGCTCGAGGGCGGCCAACGTCGACACCCTGTGCGATGTGTCCGGTACCAACTTCGAGACCACCATCGCCGTGAACCCCACCAACCCCCGGAATCTCGTCGGAGCGGCGATCGAGCTCCAGCGGCCTCCCGGCGGGGGTTTCGGCTCGCTCGTAGTCCGCCCGCACGTCAGCTTCAACAGCGGTAAGACCTGGACCACCTACGACATCGACTACGGCCCGGGCAACGCCGCCGTCGACCCGTCGGTGGCCTTCGACGCGGTCGGCACGGTGTATCTGGCCACCAACCGGTCCGGCGGCGGTGTCAGCGACATCGTGGTGACCCGCTCCAGCGACGGAGGTCGGAACTGGTCGGCGCCGATCACCGTCGTCAGCAACCCGGAACGCAGCGTGTTCAACGACCACCCCCAGCTCACCGCCTTCGGTGCCGGCAACGTGATCGTCACCTACATCAAGGACGCCTTCAACCTGGGCGCGGTGCTGGACAGCGCCAAGGTGGCCGATTCGGTGAGCCACGACGGGGGCGTCACCTGGTCGGCCCCGGTCAAGATCTCCGGGCGGGCGCCGTTCTGCCAGGGCCGCCATGGCGACGACGCGTGCGACCAGACCTTCGGCAACTCGGTGGCCGTCACCCGAGCGGGGGGGGTGGTCACCTTCCAGGAGACCTACGACGAGTCTCCCGACGCTGGTGGCGCCCCGGGTCGCAACCAGTACCTGGCCGTCACCGTCGACCCCGGAACGGGTGCGCGCACGGGCGGTCCGTACCTCATCGGCCAGGCCTACGACGGTCTCAATGAGCACGACTACCCGGCGAGCGTCGGCGGGTCCCAGACGGTGCACGACAGCCAGTTCAACCTCGACGGTGAGGGGAACGTCACCGCCGACCCGACCGATCGCAGCGGCCTGCACCTGGCGATCGTCTGGTACGACGACCGCAACGCACCCCACCCCGTCGATGCCGACCCCTACAAGGCCATCACCGACGCCGACATCGTGGTCAGCCAGACCTACGACGGCGGCAAGACCTGGAGCGCGCCGATCGCCATTGCCCGGCCCAACGACCAGTTCATGCCCTGGGCCGCCTACGACGCCCACGGCCTGCTCCAAGTGGGCTTCTTCGACCGGTCCTACGACCCCGACAACCACAAGTTCGGGTTCACCCTGGCCAGCGAGACGGCTCCCGGCACACTGCGCTTCTCGTTCCGGAAGGTCTCGACCGCCCTCTCCGATCCCACCCGTGACAACCTGGCCAGCCGGGGGACCATCAACCCCGCCTTCCCCTTCCCGGCCGTGAGCATCGGGGACTACCCGGGTCTCGCCGTCGCTCCCGATGCCGTCGTCGCCTACTGGACCGACCTTCGCAACGACGCCTGCGTCGCCGGGCGATGCGGTCACCGCCAGGACAGCTACTTCGCCAGCATCCCCAACCCCTAACGGGGCTTCGCCCCAGCCCGACAAGCGGTGTCCCCGCCAACTTGAGGTCGGCTGGGGATAGGGGCGGGCTGGGCCGAAGTCCCGTTGGGGCGCGAGCTCCGGCCGAGCGCACTGCAGGTGCGAGGTGGTATGCCTCG
>JBBRXY010000023.1:0-41848 GCA_038238185.1 Acidimicrobiales bacterium | reverse complement strand
CGACCGCACCGCCGTCGAGGAACTGCTGCGCTACGAGGGCCCGGTGCACATCACCGCCCGCATCGCCACCACCGACGTGGAGGTCGGCGGAGTCAAGATCGAGAAGGGCGAGCAGATCGCCGTCTCGATTGCCGCCGCCAATCGCGACCCGGCCCAGTTCGCCGACCCCAACCGCCTCGACGTGGGTCGCACCGACAATCGCCATCTGGCCTTCGCCGCCGGGGCCCACTTCTGCCTGGGCGCGGCATTGGCCCGGATCGAGGCCCGGGCCGCCGTCACCACCCTCGTGCGGCGCTTCCCCGATCTCCACCTGGTCGGGCCCGATCCGCAATGGCGAGACCACTTCGTGGTGCGGGGCCTGAAGCAGCTCCAGGTCGGCTTCGACCCGGGGGCGGCCCGAACCGCGTGAGCATCGGTCGTCGGGGGGACGTAGGCTCGCGCATGGTGGACGATCGCCCGCTGCTCCTTTTGCTGTCCCCGGCCTGGCTGGGAACTGGCATCTTCGAGACCTTCGGGCACCGGATGCCGCCCATGTCGCTCATGACGCTGGGGGCCCATGCCCGGCGCTGCGGCTGGCGTACCCGCATCGTCGACCTCCAGTTCGAGAAGATCCCCACCGACATCACCCCCGACCTGGTGGGCATCACGGTGTGGACCATGAGCTGCCCCCAGTCGTACCGGGTGGCCGACGCCTTCCGGGCCAAGGGCGTGCCTGTCGTGCTCGGCGGCGTGCATCCCTCGCTGCTGCCCGAGGAGGCCCTCCGCCACGCCGACTCCGTCGTGTGCGGCGAGGCCGACAGCATCATCGACCAGGTCCTGGCCGACGCCGCCGCCGGCTGCCTCCAGCCCCTCTACAAGGGTGAATGGCTGGGCATGGACACCGTGCCGACGGCCGACACCTGGGCCGCCGACCTCAAGAAGGTCCCCCTCACGCGCTACGCCCCCCTGAACACCCTGCAGACCACCCGGGGGTGCCGCTTCAACTGCGACTTCTGCTCGGTCATTCGCATCAACGGTCGGGGCTCCCGTCACAGCGACCCCGACCGAGTGGTCGACGAGATCAACGTGATCAAGAAGGCGGGACAACACATCGGCGGGTTCGCCTACGTCTTCTTTCTCGACGACGACCTGGCCGCCGACCTCGAGTACACCGAGTTGCTCTGCGAGACCATCATCCGGCGCAAGTGCAAGGTCAAGTGGGGAGCCCAGGCCTCGATCGGCCTGGCCAAGAACCCCAAGCTCATCGACCTGGCCGCCCGAGCCGGCTGCAAGGTGGTGTTCACCGGCTTCGAGAGCGTGTCGCGCGACAGTTTGGTGGAGGCCAACAAGAAGAACCGACCGGGTGAGTACGGCGAGCTGATCGAGGCCCTTCACAAGCGGGGCATCGCCGTGGAGGGCGGCTTCATCTTCGGCTTCGACACCGACCACCTGGGCGTGTTCGACGAGACCGTGAAGGTCGTCGACAGCATCGGCGTCGACGTGGCCCACTTCGCCGTGCTCACGCCGTACCCGGGCACCCAGACCTTCGCCCGTATGGCCTCCGACGGCCGCATCACCAGCTACGACTGGAAGCGCTACAACCTCTACACTCCCGTGTTCGAGCCGGCCAATATGACCGCCGACGAGCTCTCCGACGGCCTGCGCCGGGCCTACCGCAACTTCTACGCCGTGCGTCCCCGGGCCCGCCGCTTCTGGAAGGAAGCCCGCCGCCGCGACCCCCGCTTCCACCTGGCCCTCACCGTGGCCAACCAGAACTACGCCACGCGCTACCGCAACCCCCACCTCTCGCCCGAGGCCGGCTACGTGGCCGACCCCGAGCACATCACCCGTCTCATCACCGCATCGGCGGCACCGGCCCAGGAGGCCCTCAACGTGGCGTTCGCCAACGTGCGCCTGCTGCCCAACAAGCCCTCGTCGTCCGGCGCCGTGGCTGCTCCCACCGGCGGCTAGTCCGGCTCCGACCATGGCTCGCCCGCCACTCCGCTCAGAGCGCCGCCCGGGCCCCGTCGCTCTGGCCAAGCGGGTGCTGGAGGCGACGTTCGCCATCGGCCTGGCGCTTGGCCTGCGAGAGGTGATGCAACCCGAGCCGAGCTCGCCGGTCGTGGTGATCGACGACGCCACGGAACCACCGCCGTTAGGCCCGGTGACGCTGTTCTTCCACCCCGAGGTGCCCGAGGCCAGCCTGGTGCTCGTGCGGTAGCTGCTGTCCCCCACGGTGGGTCACCGATGAGTCCTCGGCCCCGACCACGTCTACCCCGCAGTCATGAGATCCGAGAACGAGATCGTGGTCGTCGGCCTCGGCGGCATCGAGGTGACCACATGGACCCTGCCGGTGGTCGCTCAGCCCGACCTGGGCGTGATCGACGAGCTGGCCCGCCTCCAGCTGGCGGCCCGGCGGCTGGGATACACGATCCGGTTGCGCAACGCCTGTGCCGGGTTGTCGGAGCTGCTCGACCTGGCCGGACTACGGCTCGAGATGCAGGGGGAGGCCGAAGGCGGCGAACAGGTCGGTGTCGAGGAAGTTGTGATGCCCGACGATCCGGTCGCCTGAGACCTCGATGACCTGGAGGGCCCACGGTCGGTGGCCACCCTCGGGGTCGACCTTGTACGAGCCGAACGCCGCGCAGCCGTTGGCCGCCGTGGGGATCAGCCGCGACCCCCGGCACTCGTGGCCCTGGCCTAGGAAGAAGCGGCCCATCTCGACCGGTCCGCGGAGCCAGAAGTCGAACGGCGGCATGGACATGATGGCGTCGGTGCGTAGGAGGGACACGAGCGACTCGATGTCGTAGCGCTCGAAGGCGTCGACATAGCGGGCGAGAAGGGCCCGCTGTTCGGCGTCCATCGGCTGCGATTCCGATCGACCGGGCGACTCGAACTCGGACTCGACGAGGTCGAGCCCGGCCATGGTTGCCCGGGCCCGTTGGAGGGCGCTGTTCACCGACGGCACGCTCGTGTCGAGCAGCTCGGCGACCTCGGTGGCCTGCCAGCGCAACACCTCACGCAGGATGAGGACGGCCCGTTGGCGGGCGGGCAGGTGTTGAAGGGCGGCGACGAAGGCCAGGCGGATGGTGTCGCGGGCCTCGGCCACCTCGGCCGGGTCGCCGTGGTCGGGTACCACGCGGTCATCGGCGATCGGTGTCACCCAGGAGTGCTCGGGGAGCATCTGGCCGATGGGCGTGTCGGCGGTGCGCACCGGTCCCATCTCCATGGGCCGGGCCCGACGCTGGCGGCCACGGAGCATATCGAGGCACACGTTGGTGGCGATCTTGTAGAGCCACGACCGCACCGCCGACCGGCCCTCGAACGTGTCGGCCGCCCTCCACGCCCGCACCATCGTCTCCTGCACGGCGTCCTCGGCCTCGAAGCCCGAACCGAGCATCCGGTAGCAGTGGGCCGTGAGCTCCCGGCGGTACCGCTCCAGGGCGTCGGGCCGGATGTCGGTGTTGGAGATGGCGTCTGGTCGCACGGCCATAGCTGACGATTCTAGGGGGGCAATGCTCATGGTGCGAGGGCGCGGGAGGCTTCAGCGGTGGTCACGAGGACTACGACGTTCCTGCGGCCCCGAACTCATCGCGACGCTCCGCGCCGGCCGGCCCAGAAGGAGGAGCAGGAGGCCAAGCACGAGCGCCGTCGCGCCCACGAGCAGCTCCCAGCCGACGTGGGACGAGCCGGTGAAGGCGAGCGCCTGGAGCTCGGCGACCGACTGGACCGACTGGGTCGGTGCTTCGGGTGCCGGCGCCGGTGGATCAGCGGCGGGCTCGGTCGGAGGAACCGTGGTCGGTTCCGTCACCACCGTCCCGACCAGGTCGATCCCTGGATCAGTCGTGGGCGGCGGCGGCACCGTCGTAGTGGTCGAAGTGGTGCTCGACGTGCTGGTGGTGCTCGTGCTCGTCGTGGTGCTGGTGCTCGTCGTGGTGCTGGTGCTCGAGGTGCTGGTGCTCGTGCTCGAGGTGGTCGTCGTCCTAGGGGTGAGCACGATGGATTCGTCGGAGGCCTGGAAGTCCCGGTACAGGTACATGGGGTCCGGCTCGAACGTGCCGCAGCCGTTGGCCACCACGGTCACCACGTTGGTGACGCTGCCACCCGGTACAGGTGAGTAGGCCGGTGCCGTGAAGGTACAGGTCAGGTTCGCTCCGGCGTTCAGGGTGGCGGGGACCAGCCCGGGACACAGCAGGTCGAGGTTGGGGATGTTCGAATCGCTCAGCGACTTGATCGTCACCGGGGTGTCAGCGGGGGTATTGGAGAGGACTATCCGGAACGTCACCGGCTGGCCGTCGGTCGGCGCCCTCTCCGTCGTGCTGAAGATTCCATCGCCGTTGGCGTCGTTCGTCTTTTCGATGCTCAGGCCGACGAAGTTCCAAGACGGGAAGATAATCATGGAAAAGGTGATCGTTGCGATGTCCTCACCCTCGCCCTCCTCGGTGGCCGGCACACACCCGACATTCGGGACTGGCGGATCGGAACAGGGTGGGATGCACTCCGAAGGTCTCGAGTCGGCACAGGGGTCCCCACCTCCGCCCCCCGGTTTCGCACCTCTCGCCACCTTCGCCCGGAACTTGTCCTGCACGATCGCGTCGACATTCGAAGGCGCGAGAGACGAGTCCACCGTGAACGTGCAGGTCACGACGTCTGCGGTTGGAGGATCGTACCGGCCAGCAGGCATCCGGGGCTGCCGCTCACCGAAACCGGCGACGACGAACCCAGGGGGAACTGATCGGTCAGGCTGGTCAGGTAGACGGCGTCGGCATTGGTATTCGTGATCGTGACGCGGAACGTGTATAGGGGTGGTGGCGGCCCAAAGGTGATGTGTCAAAATTGGCGGACTTGGAGAAGAACCCACCGCCCGTGTCGACCTCCTTAAACACCCCGACCGTCAGGGTCTGTGTCGCGGCTCCCGGCGAGGAATCCGTCTCTGCCGCGCGGGCAGCCTCAGCGCCTCGGAGTTCTCTTGCGGCCGGCCAGCACCAGGGCCCCGCCAACTTTCAACGATGCCCCGGCCAGGAAGATCATCGACGTGAACTCCCCTCCCGTGATGGGCATACCGTTCGCATCGGTGGCGCCGGTGCCGTCGGTGTTGATGCTCCCGATGTCGGGGCTGCCGATACTCACACCCCCGGGATCAGCGCCGAACTGGTCGGCTGCGGAGAGGTCGGAGGTGTCGGTGGAGTCCTGCGACGGATCGTCCAAGCCTGTGGCACCCGTGTCGCTGAGGCCCTGGTCGGCGCCGGCACCGCCGTCGAAACCGGTGCCGCCACGGCTGGGTAGGACCACCCGGAGGGCGACAGCAGCGTTGCCGCTGGCGTCGGACAGGACCAGGTGGTGGGCACCGGGCGCGGCGTCGGCGGGTATCTTTACGCTGGTCCGGTAGGTGCCCCCGGGGTCAGCGACGACGGACCCGAGGACGGTCGGCACACTGCACAGGGTGACCTTCAGTTCCTGGCCGGAACCGAACCCGTTGCCCTGCACCCCGAGCTCCTGGCCGGGCGTGGCTGTCGGCGTGCTCACGCTCACCGAGCGGGTCATCCACGCGGGAGTGGTACTGATGGACGGACCAGCCCCTTCTTCGACCAGCCGGCAGAGCGAGGCGGGGTCGGCGGGCTGCGCCGGGGGGACGGCGGCACCGTCGGGAGGGGGCGGAGTGACTACGGCCGCCGACTTGTCGATGCGGTTGCGGGGCGAGTTGGCGATGAGCACGGCTCCCGACCGGTCGACGGCAACGCCGAGGGGACCGCGGGCCACGAGCGGTCCGGGCGGCACCACGGAGGGGGGCGGCGTCGCCGGGTCGCCGGTCGGCCCGGCCAGGACGGGCTCCGGGCCTCCGGCCAGCGTGGTTATGGTCCCGCTGGGGGCATCGATGCGACGCACCCGCTGGTTGGCGGTGTCGGCGATGATCACGTTGCCGCCCCCGTCGACGGCCACACCGGCCGGGCCCTTGAGTTGAGCGGCTGTGGCCGGCCCGCCGTCGCCGCCGAACCCGGGGGCACCATCGGCTGCTCCGCCGGCAATCGTGGTGAGCACGCCGGTGGCATTCTCGATACGGCGGACGCGCTGGTTACCGGTATCGGCGATGAGGATGTTACCGGCGCCGTCGACGGCGACACCCGAGGGGCCACTCAACTGGGCTCGGTTGCCCGGGCCGCCATCGCCGCCAAACCCGGGGGCACTCTTGGCTGCTCCCCCGGCGACGGTGTTGATGACGCCGGTGGCGGCGTCAATGCGACGGACCCGCTGGTTGGCGGTGTCGGCCACGAACACGTTGCCGGCTCCGTCGACGGCTACACCCGAGGGACTGTTGAGCTGGGCCTTGATGGCTCGACCGCCGTCACCGCTGAATCCGGCGGCTCCGTCCTTGGCTCCCCCGGCGATGGTGGTGACGACGCCGGCGGCGGCGTCGATGCGGCGGACGCGCTGGTTAACGGTATCGGCCACGAACACGTTGCCGGCTCCGTCGACGGCCACGCCTGAGGGACGGTTGAGCTGGGCGGCGGTGGCCTTCTCGCCGTCACCGGCGAACCCGGGTGCTCCGTCCTTGGCTCCTCCGGCGATGGTGGTGATGACGCCGGCGGCGTCGATACGGCGGATGCGCTGGTTAACGGTATCGGCCACGAACACGTTGCCGGCTCCGTCGACGGCCACGCCAGCGGGGCTGTTGAGCTGGGCGGCGATGGCCTTTCCACCGTCGCCGCCGAACCCGGGTGCCCCGGCGTTGCCGCCGCCGGCCACGGTGGTGAGAACGGGGGAGGCCCACGCCGAGGCGTGGATCATGTTCAGCGACAGGACGGCGACCGCGGCCAGCGCCGCCGGGCGCCAGATGCCGTGTCGGCGGTGATCAGAAGGGGTGGTTTTTTCGTTCGCCATGGTTGGTGGAGCCTACCGCGCCCCTTTCGAACGCTTGTCGTCGGGCGCCTCCGGCAGCGACTGCTCCATCTCGACCACGGGGGCGAACAGATCGCCGTGTTCGCCCACCCGGGCCAGGACGGCGTCGGCGTCGAGGATCACCGGGTCGGGGTCACCGGTGGACGCCACCCGCTCGACCTCGTCCCAGGTGAGGGGGGTGGACACGGTGGGGCGCTCCCTGGCCCGGAGGGAGTACACGCACACCGTGGTCTTCACCGGGTCGTTCTGGCTCCAGTCGATGAAGATCTTGCCCTTGCGCAGGTCCTTGGACATCTGGGACACCACCAGGTCGGGCATCCGGGCTTCGAGCATGCGGGCCAGGGCGTGGGCGAACGGCTTCGTCTGGTCGTAGGTGGCCGGGGTGTTCAGGGGGGCGTAGATCTGCAGGCCCTTCGACCCCGACGTCTTGGCAAAGCTGGTCAGGCCCAACTGGTCGAGCACCTCCCGCACGGCCAGGCCGACCTTGGCGCACTCCACCATCGCCGCCGGCGCCCCGGGGTCGAGGTCGAACACCAGCATGGTCGGGCGGGCCACGTCGTCGGCGTGCGCCAGCGAGGTATGCAGTTCCAGCGAGGCCAGGTTGGCCACCCACACCAGGGTGGGCAGGTCGTTGGCCAGGCAGTAGTTGACGTCGGCCTTGTTGCGGCCGCTCCACACCGCCACCGTGTCGACCCAGGGCGGGCGGTGCTTCGGGCAGTTCTTCTCGTAGAAGAACTGCTGGTCGACGCCGTTGGGGTAGCGCTTGAGGGTGAGGGCCCGGTTGCGCAGGTGGGGAAGTAGCACCGGCGCGATGCGGGAGTAGTAGTCGATCACCTGGCCCTTGGTGAACCCCGTGGCCGGGTAGAGGACCTTGTCGATGTTCGACAGCTTGAGCTGGCGCCCCTCGACGGTGACCTCCACCGGCGTCGCAGCCGCGCTCAAATGTCGGACTTGTCGGACTTGTCCTTCTTGTCACCCTTCACCGCGGCCAGGCTGGCCTCCAGGGCGGCCATGAGGTCGACCACCTTGGTGGGCTCCTCGGTGGCGTCTTCCACTACGATTTCCTGGCCGGCGGCCTTCTGCTCGATGAGCTTGAGCACCCGCTCGCGGTACTCGTCGCGATACTTGGCCGGTTCGAAGTCCGACGACAGCGAGTCGATGAGCTGGCGGGCCATCTTCTCCTCGCGGGCCGACACCTCGACCTCGTCGCGCGGCAGGTCGAGCTCGTCGTCGGGCACGACCTCGTCGGCGAAGAGCATGGTCTCGAGCACGATGGCGTCGCCCTTGGGGCGGATGGCGGCCAGGTACTGCTTGGTGCGAAGGACGACGCGGGCGATGCCCACCTTGTTCGTTTCGCGCATGGCCTCGCGCAACAGGGCGTAGGCCTTGGTACCGCCCTTGTCAGGGACCAGGTAGTAGGGCCGCTCGTAGTAGACGGGGTCGATCTGGTCGAGGTCGACGAAGTCCTCGATGTCGATGCTCTTGGTGGCCTTGGGGTCGAGGGCGTCGAGCTCGTCGGGCGTGATGGTGACGTAGGTGTCGGGGCCCAGCTCGTAGCCCTTCACGATCTGGTCGAACGGGACCTCCTCGCCGGTGGCCGCCGACACCCGCTTCTGCTTGACGCGCGCGTTCGACTTGGCATCGAGCTGGTGGAAGCGCACGTCCTTCGACGACACCGCACTGAACAGCTTCACGGGCACGTTCACCAGCCCGAAGCTGATTGCGCCGCTCCAGATGGGTCGGGGCACCGGCCACCTCCTTCGACTGACGATCGTAGATGGCCGCCGACCGGGACGGGGCACCCCCAGTCGGTAGCGTGGCCACATGGCATCCACAGACAAGCCCGACGTCAACGTTCCCGGCGGCGAGCCGCCGGCCGAGCTCACCATCGAGGACCTCGCCGTCGGAGACGGCACCGAGGCTACGGCCGGCACCCAGGTGGAGGTGCACTACGTGGGGGTCTCGTGGTCGAGCGGGAAGCAGTTCGACGCCTCCTGGGATCGCAAGTCGACCTTCTCCTTCGGCCTGGGTGGAGGCCAGGTGATCGCCGGCTGGGACCGCGGCGTGGCCGGCATGAAGGTGGGGGGCCGACGCCGGCTCACCATCCCGCCCGATCTGGGCTACGGCAGCCGCGGAGCGGGCCGGGCCATCGGGCCGAACGAGACCCTCGTGTTCGTGGTCGACCTGATCGGCGTGCGCTGATCTACTGGTGAGCCGCCCGGACCCGGGCCTGGTTCGGGCCGGGGATGGCGGCGGCCAGGGCCACGACCACGGCGGCGCCGAACGCCACCCCGCCGATCACGTCGGTGGGGTAGTGCCAACCCAGGCGTACCACGCCGGTGCCCACGGCGAGAGGGAGCAGGGCGACGGCGGGCATCCAGCACAGGGCGACGCGCCAGCCGTACCAGCGGTTGAGCAGAACCAGAATCAGGGTGGCTGTGGCCGCCGCCCCCGTGGCGTGGCCCGAGGGAAAGGCCAGAGCGGCACCGTGGTACCGGCCGACGAGAGGCTTGGCCAACATGTCGACAAGAGTCACTGCCCCTATCGGGGCGAGGAGGCTCAGCAAGGCAGCCCAGGGGTCATGCCGCCGCACGGCCACGGCTACCAGAACCAGGACCAGGGCGGCCGCGAAGAGGATGGACCCGTAGGCGACGAAGCGAGGGAAGAGCGTGGCCGGCGGGAATCTTCCAAAGTCGAGAACCAACTGGCGAGGGGCACGGATGGAATCGAGAATGCCGGACCCGGCCCGGTCGACCTGCATGGGAAGCCGGGCTCCACGGACACGTAGGGCGAGGACGGCGACGATGGCGAACAGTCCGGCCGACATGACGCAAAGCTCACTTCGGCGAAGGCGGTCGATCGACTCGGCTCCACTCGGAGGCCATCGCATGGCACAAGCGTAGGTGCTTGCCGGAGGTATATCGCTGCGGGTCAGAAACCCCGCTACGTTGGCGACGATGACGTCAGCGGAGGCGGTCGGGAACGCATTTGCCTGGTTCGAGGTGAACAGCGGCTGGGCGCCCCCCGACCCCGAGACGTTGGAGGACTGGTTGGGCGACGGTGTGTGCCGATGCCCGGACGAGTGCCTCGTGGAACCCAGCGGTTGGTGCGAGCACGGACTGGCCAGCTGGTCGCTGATCCTCATCGCCATGGAGGAGACCGACGCACCCGCGCCTTCCCGCCCCGACCAAGGGAGAACGTGATGGCCGCCCTCGGCGACGACGCCCGGACCGCACTCACCGCCGGCCGTCTCGGCCATCTGGTCACGGTCAATCCCGACGGCACGCCACAGGTCAGCATCGTGTGGGTCGGCCTCGACGGCGACGACATCGTGGTCGGCCATCTCGGCCAGGGCCAGAAGATCCGCAACATCGAACGTGACCCCCGGGTCGCGCTCTCGGTGGAGGCCGAGGGTCGCAACGAGATGGGCCTCGACAAGTACCTCATCGTCCACGGCACCGCCCGCCTCACCGACGGCGGGGCTGCCGACCTCCTCCAACGACTGGCCGAGGTCTACATGGGCCCGGGCGTGAAGTTTCCCCCGTTCGACAATCCGCCCCCCGGGCGGGTCATCCATATCAGCGCGGCACGGGTCGGTGGGGTCGGCCCCTGGGCCGAGACGAACTGAACGGGGAGCATCGGTGCGCGTCGGCATTCACGTGGTGAGCTTCACCTGGCCCGGCCAGCCGGCGTCGATCGCCCCCACGTTGGCCGCCACCGCCCGGGCGGCCGAGGACGCGGGGGTGTCGTGGCTATCGCTCATGGACCACTGGTTCCAGATGGAGAACTTCGCCCCGGCCGACGACCCCATGCTCGAGGGCTACACGTCGCTCGGCTTCCTCGCCGGTCAGACCGAGAAGATCACCCTCGGGCTCCTCGTCACCGGGGTCACCTACCGCCACCCCGGCTTGTTGGCCAAGATCGTCAGCACGCTCGACGTGTTGTCCGGGGGGCGGGCCCAGCTCGGCATCGGCGCCGCCTGGTACGAACGCGAGCATGCCGCCCTGGGCGTGCCCTACCCGCCTCTCGCCGAGCGGTTCGAACGCCTGGACGAGACCCTGCAGATCTGCCTGCAGATGTGGAGCGACGACGACGGGCCTTTCGAGGGCCGTCATTACCGGCTGGCCGAGACCCTGTGCTCGCCGCGTCCCATTCGGTCGCCCCACCCGCCGATCCTCATCGGCGGAAGTGGCGAGAAGAAGACCCTGCGGCTGGTGGCCCGCTACGCCGATGCCTGCAACCTCTTCGGCACCGGTCACGACCAGGTGGCCCACAAGCTCGACGTGCTGCGGGGACACTGCGACGCCGAGAATCGCGACTACGCCACGATCGAGAAGACCATCATGACCGTGGGCAATCCCAACGACGACCCGGATGCGTTCGTCACCTCGATGGCCGAGTACGCGCGCCTCGGCGTCGATGCCGTGGCACTGGTGCCCGTCGGCGACCCGGTGGAGTTCACCACCAAGCTCGGCCGCCACGTCATCCCCCGCCTCGCCGATCTCGAGGCGGGCTGACGTAGGCGAGGAACGCTTTCGGCGACCCGCCGGTACAATCGGCGTCAACATCGTCTGGGGATGGGAGTCGAAATGGCCGGCAAGGTGCGTCGAGTACGTGGAGTTCGGTTGGCGCTGATGGCGGTGGCGGGGGTGGTCGCCTCGACGGTCGTGGCCGTCGGTCCCGCCTCGGCGAACGTCAGCGGCTCGGCGTCGTTGACCGTGCCGACGGGCGCCGGCGTCGGCAGCACCAACCTGAACGCCTCGATCACCATGACCAACCAGAACACTGCTCCGAACCAGTCGGAGTCCAACACCGTCAACGAGATCAAGTTCGCACCCTCCTGCGGCGCGACCGGCACCCTGGCCAACCTGTGTTCCACGCCAGACCCCGGCGTGTTCTCGATCAATGCCTCGGCCAGCGGGGCGGCGGGCACCGCCTGCGCCGGGCAGACCTTCTCGGTGTCAGCTCCCGACGCGTCAGGGATCGTCACCTTCGGCCCCACCACCGCCGTCGTGCTGGCCCCACCGGGTGGCCCGGGCTTGAGCTCGTGCACGATCAACTTCTTCCTGAACGTCCTCAAGGTGCCCACCATCGATGTGAGCGCCCCGTCGCCGGGGATTCAGACCTACTCAAACCTGCGCGTGAGGATGACCAGCAACGTCTCCATGCTCACGGTGACCGTCTTGCCATCGCAGGTCGTCACCGTGAACAGAGGTGTTCTTGGTCACGCAACCCAGGCTTCGCCGTCGGTGCCTGTGGGCGGCACCATCTCCGACACGGCCACGCTCACCACTTCCGCGGGAGCAGTGGCTGTGACCGGCACGGTCACCTTCAGCGTGTTCGGGCCCGCCGATCCGACGTGC
The DNA here is from genome assembly GCA_038238185.1 of Acidimicrobiales bacterium. Taxonomy (GTDB): domain Bacteria; phylum Actinomycetota; class Acidimicrobiia; order Acidimicrobiales; family AC-14; genus DATAQC01. The sequence continues at coordinate 29,609 of JBBRXY010000023.1, read as the reverse complement.
GCCGGCCCGCCCTTGGCCCAGTCCACCGTCCCGGTGGTTGCCGGCATGGCCCAGTCGTCCTCGGTGACCGCCACCCAGGCCGGCGTCTACCGCTTCATCGCGTCCTACAGCGGCGACGCCAACTACGTCAGTCTGACCCCGGCGTGCAATGCCGCCGGGGAGAGCGTCACCGTCACCGCGCGCCGGCCTCCCGCCGACTTCGGCGGCGACGGCAAGACCGATGTGTCGGTGTACCGGCCCTCCACCAGCATCTGGTACGTGCACGGATCCCAGGGCGGCGACACGACCACCAGCTTCGGCACGATGGGCGACGTCCCCGTGCCCGGCGACTACGACGGCAATGCCATCACCGACATCGCCGTGTTCCGGCAGTCGACGAGCACCTGGTACGTACGGAACGGCCTCAGCGTCGCCTTCGGCACGACGGGCGACGTCCCAGTGCCCGGCGACTACGACGGCAACGGCACGACCGACGTGGCCGTGTTCCGGCCCTCGACGGGCACCTGGTACGTGCGGGGAGGCATCACCGTCGGCTTTGGAGCATCCGGTGACATCCCCGTGCCCGGCGACTACGACGGCAACGGCACGACCGACATCGCCGTGTTCCGGCCGTCGACGAGCACCTGGTACGTGCGGGGAGGCACCACCGCCGTCTTCGGCACCACCGGCGACATCCCCGTCCCCGGCGACTACGACGGCAACCTCAGTACCGACATCGCCGTGTTCCGACCCTCGACGGGCACCTGGTATGTGCGGGGTGGCACCACCGTCGCCTGGGGTGCATCCGGCGACATCCCCGCTCCGGGCGACTACGACGGCAACGGCACCACGGACACGGCGGTGTTCCGGCCTTCGACGGGCGTCTGGTACGTGCGGGGCGGGGCTACCATCAACTGGGGAGGCGCTGGCGACGTCCCCCTGCCGTTGCCCGACGCCATCCGGCGCTTTTTCTTCACGCCACTGTGACCTGAGGGCTCCCGCCGGTCACGGGCCGGCGGGGCCGACGCCAAGCGCGTAGTACACCCAGCCCGGTCCGTCCCAGATGGTGGTGGCGCAGTCGCCCGCCGCTCTCGCCACGGGGACATTTGACGACGCCCGTGGGAGGCCGGCCGAGTACCCCGACGATGCCAGCATCAGGGCCTGGGCCAGGGGGTAGGCCGCGCAGTCGGCCGTGCCGGCGCCCGACCACGCCATGTGCGTGACGGTGGCCGGGTAGAGGGTCTGGTTCTGGGGGGAGACCATCAGCGAGCCGATGGCGGTCCACGATCCGGTGGCGCCGTCGACCACCCACCCTCCCCAGTGCCCGCCCCCGAGGTGGTACACGAGCAGGAAATAGGCCCCGCCGCCGACCCACGGATAGGGGATCTGGGCGCGGTCGGTCGTGCCGTTGACCCGCGTGATCGCCAGTGAGGCTGTCTTGCCCGCCGGACCGACGCCGAGCGACACGATCCCGCTGGCCCGGACATCGGAGTACCAGAAGCTCTGCGAGTAGGCATAGGCGGGGTCCAGCTGGCCCGGGGCCGCCGTCGGCTCATTGAACGGGATCACCCATCCTCCGACTCCGTCAAGGCTCGGAACCGAGGGGTACGCCCAGAGCGTCAGGGGAACCTGGAGCGTCTTCTTCCGATCGACGGTCACGTTGACCGTCGCCTGGGCCTCGCCGCCGTGGCCGTCTCCTACGAGGTAGGTGAAGGCGTCCGGGCCGCTGAAGCCGGCGTCGGGGCTGTAGGTGACCGTGCGGTCGGGGTTGGATCGGGCCGTCCCGTGCGGTGGGTCGGATACCGACGTCACCGCCAGGGCGTCACCGTCGGGGTCGGTGTCGTTGGCCAGGACGTCCACCGTGACACTCGAGTCCTGCAGGACGCGGGCGGAATCGTCGGCAACCCGGGGGAGGTGGTTGACGGGGCTTATCGTCGAGGGGTTGTCGAAACGGATCGCCGTGCTGGGCGACGTCAGGGCCACACGATTGTCGGAGTAGTCGAACCCGTTGGCACCGGTGGCGTCTTCGAGGCCGATCGTGGCCGACGCCCCACCGACCATGGGGTCATTGGCGACGTCGCGGTACTGGAAGACGATCCCGCCTCCCTCGTCGAGGATGACCTCGAAGTCGATGCGCAGCGCCGAGTTCGCGTAGAACGAGACACTGCGCCACTCGACGACCAAGCGGCGATCGGGTGCCGCGCCGAGGATGGAGGTGCGCATGCTGGAACTGGGGTCCACGTACAGGTCGTCCCAGAAGGGATAGATGGCCCCGTTCGGAGGATTCAGATCGGGGAGGGCGACGTTGGCGTACGAACTGCTCGCCCCGGCCAGGCCCAACATGCCGTTGGTCGACGCGTACGCCTCGGTGTAACTCAATCCGTAGAAGCTGAACGGGAACGGGAGGGGCACGGCGATGACGCCGTCGTCGCCGGTGAGGGGGAGCACGGTGCCGGCCTCGATGTAGGCGGGCGAGACCAACCGGCACGAGTAGCCGAAGCCATCGCGCTTCGGGGTGAGCGAGAAGTCGACGACGGTGTCCGCGCCGACGGGCACCTGCCTGCTGTCGCTGCTCACACAGTTCGACCCCGACACCACGAACTGGTAAGTGCCCCCGGGGACGCCGGCGAACCGGAACACGCCGCCGGCGTCGGTCGACTGTGCCGCCAACGTCGTGTCCGGCACCGACACCTTCACCCCCTCCAGCGGCGAACCGGAGACGTCGCGCACGGTACCGGAGACGCCATAGCGGGGCACCGACGTAAGGGCTCGGTCCGACGTGGTGGTCTCGTTGTCGCGGATCACCACCTCGATCTGGCTCAGGGAGAAGCCGAAGAGCTCGACGCTCACCTGGTAGGTACCGGCGCTCAGGCGCTGGCGGTAGCCACCGGCGGGGTCGGTCGTAGCCAGACGCGGGACTTGGCCGTCACGCTCCGACCGGATCGTCACTCCCGGCAACGGCAGGCTCGTCGTCGCGTCGCTCACGACCCCGGTCAGAAGACCCGTGGCTCCGCGCGGGGAACCGTCGACGGCGGCGAAGGCGTCGAGGCGGCCTTCACCCCAGACCCGGTTGTCTCCGCCAGTGCCGCCGCACGTGAGATCCGGCGTGTCGATGGCTGTCTGATCGAGGATCGATCTCGTGGCGGCCACGTCCGACACCAGGCTCGGCGCGGCCGACCACATGAGGGCGACTGTGGCGGCAACGTGCGGGGCGGCCATCGACGTCCCGCTGAACGCCGAGTAGGAGTTGCCCGGAACGCTGCTGCGTACGCTCACCCCGGGAGCTACGATGTCGGGCTTGATCGCTCCCGGCGCCGACGAACCCCGGCTCGAGAAGCCGGCGATGGCGCCGGAGCTGTCATCGGCCCCGACGGCATAGCTGTCGGCGTAGTCGGCGGGACTGCCGGCGGTCCCGCAGCCGGGTCCCGAGTTGCCGTTGGAGAAGACCGGGAAGATCCCCGAGGCCACCCACGACGTGACGATGTCCTGGAAGAAGGGGTCCTGGCCCGGTCCGCCCCACGAGTTGTTCACGATGTTGGGCCGAAGGTCGGGCCGGGGGTTCTGACCGTTCAGGTCGGTGGGGGCCAGCAGCCACTGCCCGGCGGCCAGGAGGGACCCCGTGGAACAGGAGCTGTACTCGCAACCCTTGGCCGCGATCCACCGGGCGCCGGGGGCGACGCCGATCCGGTTCCCGGTCCCGTCGTCGCCGACCATCGTGCCCATGGTGTGGGTGCCGTGGCCGTAGTTGTCACACGGGGCGATCGAGGGGCTGCCGCACACGCCGGCCGGGTCGTACCAGTTGTAGTTGTGGTCGAACGTGCCGCCGTGGTTGCCCCGGTACTGGTTCACCAGAGCGGGGTGGTCGAACTGGACCCCGGTGTCGAGGTTGGCCACGACGATGCCCTGGCCCGTGGTCCCCAGGCCGCTCCACACCTCGCCTGCCCGGATCGCGGCCACGTTCCACTCGACGCTCTCGGGTGCCGAGCCGGCGGCCGGAACCGGATCGGGGAGGCCGTAGGTCCGGTCGGCAAGGACGCGCTCCACCTCGGGCCGGCCGGCCAGCTCCAGGACGAGCTTCTTGGAACCCGTGATCCGCATGGAGTTGGAGATCCAGAAGCTCTCGTGGGTGATGCCGCGCCCGGCGAGCAGGTCGGCCACGGCCGACTGGCTGGTGTCGGCCGAGTTCTGGAGGCGGTCGACCACGAGCTGGCCCCGACCGGCGAAGTCGGCGATCTTCGGCGCCACGGCCAGGTCGGCCTGGGCCCGGAAGTTCACCCAGAAGACGAGCTCTTCGCCGTCGGGATGGTCGAGGAGGCCGGGCTCGACCTTGTCGTCAGGCTGGGTGGCGACAGCCGAGGCGGTCGGAGGGCCGTTGGCCACGAGCAGGCCGCCGAGGACAACGCCACAGATCAGTGCCCGAAGGCTCCGTGCTGTTGTAGAGCGCGTTCGCATGATGCTGTCCGTTCAGCGTGCCGTTGAACGGAGTCTCTTCCGCCTCGCGTCCGGCGACAATGGCCCGATCGGACCTTTCTCGACGTCCGATCGGACTAGTCGCGCTGACCGGACCGGTCCGGACCGGTCCGGGAAATCGCTACTGCGCCATCGCCTTGTTCTTCCACTGGTACTGGCGGATCGACCCGACGATGGTCAGGACGATCCCTGCGATTCCGATCAGGATCCCCAGGCTGCCGATCACAATCCATGGCACGGCACGCCGCAGGACGTACGCCAGCGATCGGCCCACCAAGGCCCGACCGGGCCCGTCACCGCGGACCTCGAAGACGTAGTCGGCCGTCCTGGGCAGCTTGAACTCGACGGCTCCGGTGTATTCCCGATTGCCGCGTGTGATCGTCTGGGTGGTGCCGTCGGCCGGGCTGACGGAAACGACGGTCCCGTCGACACCGGTGATCCGAACTGCGTCGGGATTGATGCCCAGGTCGAACCCGCTGGGTTCGTCGGTGGTCCCGGTCTGCCCGTAGATGAGGTACCCGCCGGAGGAGAGATGGAGACGAGTGGTCCCGGGCACCGTGACGACCTGAGCCGACGTGACGATCTCCGCCAAGGGCACGACCACGCTGATCCCGGCGGCCAGCGTCACGAGGAAGCCCACCACGATCATCACGATGGAGATGGCCAGGGGTGGCCCGGGACGGCGCCCGGTGGGGGCGGGTCTCGGAGTGGGAGCCGGGAAGGCCGGGGGCTGGTCGTGGTAGTTGTCGGTCCACGCCGTGCCGTCCCACCAGCGAAGGCGCCCGGGTTGGTTGACGTCCGGGAACCACCCTGCTGCCGCGTCGGTCATGTGTGCATGATCGCACCCGGCGGGTCGCCCAGCTCGTTTGTCCATCCCACCGCGGCCGGGTCCACGTCGTTGCGCAGGCCCTTGATGGAAGGCTGGCGGAGGACCCCTGCGCCGGTGACCTTGTTGAACTCGACCTCGATCACGACAGCCGGCCGGACGAAATGGAGTGGGATCCCCGGCGGGTTGGCGAAGGGGCTGATGTCGGTGGCTTGGCCCCGGAATTCGGTGGTGAGCGTCCGGAGGAGCAGCTCGCTGAGGCCCGAGCCCACCAACCCGACGAAGTGGAGGGCGAACGGGTGGCCCGGCGGCGCCGGCGCGTCGGGGTCGACCCACCCGACGGCGAGCGAGCCGATCCGGCCGGAGCGTCCGCCGGATCCCTCGCTCCACCCGCCCACCACGAACTCGCGCCGGCCGAAGCACTTGATCTTGGTCCACGACTTCGATCGCCTCCCCACGGCATAAGGGGACGAGGCGAGCTTGCCCACGTAGCCCTCGAACCCGATGCGGCGGCAGGCCGCGAGCATCTCGTGGTCGGGCGCCTCGGCCAGCAGCGGGGACGTTTGCCACGACGGACCCTTCAGGTTCAGCTCCTCGAGCCGACGCCGCCGCTCGCTGAAGGGCTCGCCGGTGAGCAATCGGCCGTCGAGCCACGGAACGTCGAAGACGACATAGAGCACCGGTACCTCGGCCAGGAGCGGCCGGCCGGGGCCACGAACGTGCATTCGGCGCTGGAGCTGCTCGAAGCTGGGGTGGCCGTTGTCGTCGAACGCGATGATCTCGCCGTCGAGCACCGCTGCTCGGTCGCCGAGGGCCGCACCGAGGTGGGCCAGTTCCGGGTAGCCGCCGGTCACGTCGTTGCCCGCGCGACTGGCGAGCGTGACCGTTCCCTCCCACACGCGGGCGATGGCCCGCACGCCGTCCCACTTGGGCTCGAACATCCACCCGGTGGGGTCGCCCGGAACGCCCATCCCGCCCGTCAGCATCGGCGCCAGGAAGGGGGGTTCGCCGCCGTTCAAGGACAGGACCCGGCGAGGCTCAAGATTGGATGACTACGAGGCGTTCCTCGGTCATCTCCGCCACCGCGTAGGCCGGACCTTCCTTGGTGTTGCCGCTCTCGCGAACACCGCCGTACGGCATCTGGTCGGCCCGCCAGGTGGGGACCTCGTTGACGAGCACGGCACCGAACCGGAGCCGGTGGGCGGCCCGAAGGGCAGTGTCGAGCCGGGACGTGAACACACCGGCCTGGAGGCCGTAGCGCGTGTCGTCGGCCAGCCGCAGGCCCTCGTCGACGTCGGCCACCGTTTGCACGGCGACGACGGGACCGAACACCTCGTCACGCGACACCCGCATCTCCGGGCGGACGTCGGCCAACACCGTGGGAGCCAGCATCCCGTCGGTGACTTCGCCCCCTGTGAGCAGAGTCGCCCCCTGGCTCACGGCCTCGTCGATCCAGTTACTGACGCGGTCGCGGTCGCCGTTGGTGATGAGGGCGGACACGTCGGTGTCCTCGTCGAGGGGATCGCCGACCTTCAGCTTCCCGACCAGGCCGGCCAGGGTGGCGCAGAACTCGTCGGCCACGTCGGCGTGCACGAACACGCGCTGGGTGGACACGCACGACTGGCCGGCGTGGCTGAACCCGGCCACGGCGATGGTGCGTGCCGCCCGCTCCCAGTCGCCGTCGGCGTCGATGACGACCGGTGAGGAGTTGCCCAGCTCGAGGGCGACCTTGGTCCGTGAGGCCCGTTCGGCGATGCCCCAGCCGACCTCGCCCGAGCCGGTGAAGCTGATGTAGGAGACGTCGGGGTGGTCGACGAGGGCGTTGCCGATCTCGTGACCGCTGCCGGTGACCACGTTGAGGTACCCCGCAGGCAAGCCACACTCGTCGAGGAGGAGGTCGGCCAGGGCGATGGCCGACAGGGGCGTCTGGCTGGCGGGCTTGAGCACGACCGGACAGCCGGCGGCGATCGCCGGGGCCAGCTTGTGGGCCACCAGGTTGAGGGGGAAGTTGAACGGCGAGATGGCCCCGACCACACCGAGAGGTAGCCGCAGGGTGAAGGCCAACCGCCCCTCGCCCGCCTGGGCGGCGTCGATGGGCACCATCTCGCCGGCCAGGGTGCGCGCCGCAGCGGCGGCGAAGGTGATGGTGGACACGGCCCGAGCGGCCTCGATCCGTGCTGTCTTGATGGGCTTGGCCGATTCGGTGGCGATGGTCCGGGCGAACTGCTCGGTGCGTTCGCCGAGCAGGCGGGCGGCCGTGTCGAGGATCTGCGCCCGTTTCCACAGTGGCAACGGCGGCGAGTCGTGGGCGGCCTTGGCTGCGGCCACCGCCCGGTCGACCTCGGCCGGTCCGCACTTGGGCACGGAGGCCAGTTCGGCGCCGTCGTAGGGGGCCCGAACGGTAATGGGGTCACCGCCATCACCACCGCCGCGGAAACGTTGGTCGCCTATGGGAACGGTGCGCAGCTCGGCCACCGCACCTCCTTTCAACTCGTGCTCCCAGTCTCCCTCGCCGGGGTCGGCTGATGGGACAGGTGGGTCCGCACCCGGGCGGCGACAATTCCAGCCTGCTGCACGCAGGCGGCGATGCCCACGCCCCGATAGGCGGCCCCCGCCACGAAGATCCCGTCGAGGCGGGCCAGCGCCGCCTCGATGCGGTCGACCCGTTCGTCGTGGCCGGGTTCGTACTGCGGGAAGCCGTTGTCCCAGCGGTCGACGCGCCAGGCGACGGGGGCCTCGGTGGCGCCGACCAGATCGGTGAGCTCTCCGTGGAACCGGGCGACGACGGCGTCGTCGTCGACGTGGCTGGACCGGTCGTCGCCGTCGCGTCCGGCCGACGCCCGGAGCAGCACCGAGCCACCGTCGGCCAGGGCGGGCCACTTCGATGTCGAGAACGTGCAGGCGGTGATCAGGCGGTTCTCGCCCCGGGGCACGAGGAAGCCGCTGCCTTCGGGCATGGCGCGTACGGATCCGGGACGGTAGGCGAGAGTGGCGGTGACGACCGAGGCGTGCCGGATACGTCCGAGGCGCTGAGCCGCCTCCGGAGACGCCGTGGCCAGGAGCGGCGCGGCGGCGAAGGCAGGAACGGTGACGACGACGGCGTCGGCCAACACGTCGGGGCCGGGCTCACATCTGATCCGCCATCGCCCGCCCTCGGCCGTCAGCCCGACTGCCGCCGTGCCCAGGCGCACGTCGGTGTCGTCGAGTGACGAGGCCAGGCGGTCGACCAGGCGCCCCAAGCCGCCGGCCACGGAGAGGAACACCGGGGAGGTGTCCGCCACCTCGGGTCGGTTGGCGCGCAGGCCGAGGATCAGGCTGCGGTGGCACTCGGCGGCGACGGACAGGGGGCGGGCCGCCGACCGAAGGCTGAGGTTGTCGGCCCGGCCGGCGTTGATGCCCCCCACGAGCGGCTCCACCAGGCGTTCGAGGGCCTGGCGGCCGAGGCGCGAACCGACGACCTCGGCCACCGACGGGTCGGGCCCCAGGTCCCGGCGCCGCCGGGGGAGGACGAGGTCGAGCGCGACCCGGGCCCGGCCGGCGGGGGAGAGGAGGTTGGACCCGGCCAGGGTCCGGGCGGTGATGGGCACCCCGAAGACGGTGCCGGTGGGGAGGGGGAGCAGGCGTCCCCCGTGGCAGACGAACGCGGTTCCCGTGGCCGGCGCCACCAGGTCGTCGCCTAGGCCGAGCTGGCGGGCCAGGTCGACAGCCCAGGGCACCCGGGCCAGGAAGGTGTCGGGCCCGGCCTCCACCGGTACCCCATTGAGCACCTCGGTGCGGATCTTGCCGCCCAGCCGCCCACTCGCCTCGACCAGGGTGACGGAGGCGTCGGCGCCGACACCGTTGCGCAGGTACCAGGCCGTGGCCAGCCCGGTGATGCCACCTCCGATGACGGCCACGGCCGGCACCCCGCTCTGAGGGCCGCTCGGGCCCGGGCGCCGGTCGGGCGTCTTCGGGTCAGACACCCCGTGGGGCGGCGCCGGTGGCGAGCTGTGACTTGACCACGGCGGCCAAGTTGGTGCAGAACGCGGGGTCGTCGTTGGGTGCGGCGGTGCGGGCAAAGGCCAGGCCCAGCTTGGCTGCCTCATCGGCGGCTTCGACGTCGAGGTCGTACAGGATCTCGAGGTGGTCGGACACGAACCCGGCGGGGCACACCACCACGCCATCCACGCCCGTCGTCGCCCGGTCGCGGAGGACCTCGAGCAGATCGGGGCCGATCCACGGCTCGGGCGTGCGCCCGGCGCTCTGCCACGCGACCGACCACTTGCGCAGGCCCACGATGTCGGCCACCGCTTGTGCCGTCTCGGCGAGCTGAGTCGGGTAGGGATCGCCGGTGTCGAGGATGCGGGCGGGAAGGCTGTGGGCGGTGAAGACGACCTCGACCTGTTCGGGGTCGACCTGGCTCAGCTTGGCGCGGGCGTTGATCACGCCGCGGGCGAGGAGGTTGAGGTAGCCCGGGGTCAGGTGCCAGGACTCGACCATGACCAGCTCCATGCCGTTGGCTGCCACCGCGTCGGTGGCCCGGACCCTCTCGGCGTACTCACCCACGGACAGCGCCGAATAGTGCGGTGCCAGCACCAGGCCGACGACACGGCGGATGCCGCGTCCGGCGAGCGCGACCATCCCGTCCTCGATGAACGGCGGCGCGTGCTTCATGCCCAGCTCGACGACCCAACCGTCACCCAGGACGGCGGCCAACCCGTCGGCCTGGGCCTGGGTGATTTGCAGCAGGGGCGAAGTGCCGCCGATGGCGTCGTAGCGACGCTGGAGGTCGCTCAGTTGCTCGGGCGTGGGCGGCCGCCCCCGGCGCACGTGGGTGTAGTAGGCCTCCACGTCGTCGGGCGTTGCCGGTGTGCCGTACGCCATCACCAGCACGCCTGTGGGATCGTCGATCAGGCTGGACGCCACGCGTGGACCTGGTCGACGACGGCGCGGAGGCTGTCGGGGTCGGTCTGGGGCAGCACGCCGTGGCCCAGGTTGAACACGTGGCCAGGGCGGCCGCCGTTGCGTTCCAGGACGTCGGCCACCGCCGCCTCTCGTGCGGCCGGGGGGGCCAGGCAGACGGCGGGATCGAGGTTGCCCTGCACGGCCACGTCGGCGGGGAGCCGGGTGCGGGCGATGTCGAGCGGCACTCGCCAGTCGACACCCACCACGTCGGCGCCCGCCTCGGCGAAGAGGCCGAGGAGCTCGCCGGTGTTCACGCCGAAGTGGATCCGGGGCACCCCCAGGTCGGCCAGTCCGGCGAAGATGCGACGGCTGGCGGGCAGGACGTGTCGGCGGTAGTCGCCGGGGGTCAGTGCTCCCGCCCACGAGTCGAACACCTGCACGGCGGCTGCCCCGGCGGCCACCTGAGCCCGCAACGAGGCCAGCACGATGTCGGCGAGGGTGCGGAGCAGGGCCGACCAGGTGGCCGGATCGGAGAACATGAGGGCTTTGGTGCGGGCGTGGGTCTTCGACGGGCCCCCCTCGATCAGGTAGCTGGCCAGGGTGAATGGAGCCCCGGCGAACCCGATCAGGGGCACCTCGCACTCCTTGGTGACCAGGCGAACCGTGTCGAGTACGTGGGCGATGTCGGCGTCGGGTTCGAGGGGACGCAGGCGCCGCAGGTCGTCGGGACCGCGGAAGGGCTGGTCGAGCACAGGCCCGACCCCTTCGCGCAGCTCGATCCCCACCCCGATCGCGGTGAGGGGGACCACGATGTCGGAGAAGAGGATGGCGGCGTCGACACCGAGGCGACGGACGGGTTGGAGAGTGATCTCGGCGGCCAACTCGGGGTTCCCCACAATGTCGAACATCGAGGCCTGGGCCCGCACCGCCCGGTACTCGGGGAGCGATCGCCCGGCCTGGCGCATGAACCACACGGGCGCCTGGTTCACCGGTCGGCGTTGGCAGGCATCGAGGAAGATGCTGGTGGCGTCGGGTGACATCGCTGCCCGCACGCTACCCGCCACCCGGTGGCTACTCACCGGCGGCCCCCGGCCGTTCTGTGTGCGATTTCTGGCATCAGCGGTTAGAAATTGCATTCAGAACGATGCCCTTCGCGCCTGTCGTGCGCGCAACCACCGCAGCGCGGCCATGCCCACCGCCACGGTGAGGAGAGCGGCCCAGGTGGACGCCGCCGTCAGTGGCAGCGGCACGGGCCGGGGGGCCACGATGGCGGCGGCGGCCAATCCGGCCAGCAGGGCGTTGCGCACGAGGTCGACGGCCGACACCGGTTGGCCTCTGGTCTGGCCGAAGCAGTTGCACCCGGCGCGCACGCCCGTGTGGATGGCCCGGGCCAGCACGACGCTGAAGGCCCCCAGCATGACCAGGGCGGCCACGCCGCCGATGCGGGGCACCGACAGCAGGGCAATGGCCACGATGACCTCTCCGGCGGGCACCAGCCGGGACACGACCGGTGCCCCGGGGACACCGAGAGCGACGAAGCCGGCTTCGGTATCCGCCGGCCGCAGCGCCTTCAGCACCGCCGCTTGGGCGAGGACCACGGCCAGCACGAAGGCGCAGGCGTAGCCGAAGCCGGCTCCGTGCCCGAACGCAATGCCGGCCATATCCGAGCGTACGTGCCCGACTGCGCTGGTCGCGCCGTGTGCCAAGCTAAGGGAACGGGAGCCCGAACGCCGGGCTGAGAGGGTGCCGACAGGCGCCGACCGTTGACCTGATCCGGGTAATGCCGGCGGAGGGAGACAGCATGGCCCCCATGGGCGAGCAGGCGGCGCGACGCCGCAAGATCTATGTCGAGGGGAGAGACGGCGTCCGGGTGCCGTTCAACGAGATCCTTCTCGATCCCTCACCCGCCACCCACGGGTCCACCGAGAACCCACCGGTCCGGCTGTACGACACGAGCGGGCCCGGTTCCGACGCCACCGTCGGACTCCCGGCCCTGCGCGATCACTGGATCCGCGCTCGGTCCGACGTCGAGGAATACGACGGCCGGGCCGCCGGCCTGCGCGACGACGGCCGGGCGGCCGTGCGGCGGGGCACTGCGGCTGAGGGGTTCACCGCCTCCAGCCGCCGACCCCTGCGCGCCACGTCGGGTTCGACGGTGACGCAGCTCCACTACGCCCGCCGCGGTGAGATCACGCCGGAGATGGAGTTCGTCGCCCTCCGCGAGGGAGTCGAACCCGAGCTGGTCCGCTCCGAGGTGGCTCGCGGACGAGCGATTATCCCCAACAACATCAACCACCCCGAGTCCGAGCCCATGGCCATCGGGCGCGAGTTCCTGGTGAAGATCAACGCCAACATCGGCAACTCGGCGGTCTCCTCCTCGGTGGAAGAGGAGGTGGAGAAGCTCACCTGGGCCACCAAATGGGGGGCCGACACGGTGATGGACCTGTCGACCGGCTCCGACATCCACACCACCCGCGAGTGGATCGTGCGCAACTCGCCGGTTCCCATCGGCACGGTGCCGATCTACCAGGCACTCGAGAAGGTCGACGGCGCGGCCGAGGAGCTGTCGTGGGAGGTCTACCGCGACACCATCATCGAGCAGGCCGAGCAGGGCGTCGACTACGTCACCGTGCACGCCGGCGTCCGCCTGGCCTATGTCCCCATGACCGCCAAACGCGTCACCGGCATCGTCAGCCGCGGGGGCTCCATCATGGCCGCCTGGTGCCTGGCGCATCATCGCGAGAACTTTCTCTACGAGCACTTCGACGAGCTGTGCGCGCTGCTGGCCCAGTACGACATCGCCTTCTCGCTGGGCGACGGGCTTCGCCCCGGCTCGGTGGCCGACGCCAACGACGAGGCCCAGCTGGCCGAGCTGGCCACCCTGGGCGAGCTCACCAAGGTGGCGTGGGGCCACGACGTTCAGGTGATGGTCGAGGGCCCCGGTCACGTGCCGATGAACAAGATCAAAGAGAACATGGACCTCCAGTTGGAGCTGTGCCACGAGGCGCCCTTCTACACGCTCGGTCCCCTAACCACCGATGTCGCACCGGGGTACGACCACATCACCTCGGCCATCGGCGCGGCCATGATCGGGTGGTACGGCACGGCCATGCTCTGCTACGTCACGCCCAAGGAGCACCTGGGCCTGCCCGACCGCCAGGACGTCAAGGACGGGGTGATCGCCTACAAGATCGCCGCCCACGCCGCCGATCTGGCCAAGGGCCATCCCACCGCCCAGGCCTGGGACGACGCCCTCTCCAAGGCCCGCTTCGAGTTCCGTTGGCAGGACCAGTTCGAGCTGTCACTCGACCCCGACACCGCCCGGGCGTACCACGATCAGACCCTGCCGGCCGAGCCGGCCAAGACCGCCCACTTCTGTTCCATGTGCGGGCCCAAGTTCTGCTCGATGCGCATCAGCCAGGACGTGCGCGACTACGCGGCCAAGCTCGGCGTGAGCGACGAGGAAGCCCTGTCCGTGGGCATGGAGGAGAAGTCGGTGGAGTTCGTGGCCGGCGGCGCCCAGGTCTACCGGGCGCGGTAGGGGCGAGCGCGGACGGCCTGGCGGTCAGCGGAGGTCGGTGAGGCCTTCGCCGGCCAGGAGCTTGCGCTTGGCGTCGACGCCCATGGCGAACTCGCCGATGCGGCCGTCGGACCGTACGACCCGGTGGCAGGGGACGAGCAACGGGACGGGGTTGCGGCTCACGACGGTGCCCACGGCGCGCACTGCCCGGGGGCTGCCAACACGCATGGCGATGGCGCCGTAGGACCGCACCTGGCCCCGGGGAATGGCGGCCACCCCGCCCAGGACAGCGGTGGCGAACGGCGACAGCCCCCGGAGGTCGATGGCGACGTCGTCGGCTTCACCGGTGGCCAGGGCGCAGGCAACGTTGGGGGGTGACTCGGCGACCCGGCGGAGTGTCCTGCCGGTGCGAGCCGCGTAGCGGGCGACGAAGGCGCGGTCGCCCCCGTCGTCGGGGCCGACGACCCACACCGCCGACACGCCGATGTCCGACCAGGCCACCAGGGCGGGGCCGAGGGGTGTGATGGCCGTGGCGAAGTGGTCGGTGCGGGCAGACGTGTCGGTGGCCATGGTGCAGTATGGCCCCCGCCATGAGAATCGGCATCGACGTGGCCCAGCACCAGCTGGGGTGGGAGGAACTGGTCGGCCGGGTCCGCTTCGCCGAGGAGGCGGGCTTCGACGGCGCGTGGCTGTTCGACCACTTCAAGCCCATGTTCGGCGATTCCGTCGGGCCGTGCTTCGAGGCCTACACGGCGCTGGCGGCCCTGGCCGCAGCCACCACCCGCATCCGCCTCGGCGTACTGGTCACCGGGGTCACCTACCGCCACCCGTCGGTGTTCGCGGCCGAGGCCATCACCATCGACCACGTCTCGGGAGGCCGCCTCGAGTTGTCCCTCGGAGCGGCCTGGTTCGAGGAGGAGCATGCCGAACTGGGCGTGCCGTTCCCGCCCACCGCCGAGCGAGCCGAGCGCCTGGAGGAGGCCATCGAGGTGGTGAAGGCCCTCATGACCACCGACGGGGCCACCGTCGAGGGTCGCCACTACCAGCTGCGCGACGCCACCCTGCGGCCGCGGCCGGTGCAGCAGCCCCACCCGCCCCTCTGGATCGGCGCGGGCGGCCACCAGCGCACCATCCCCATCGCCGCCCGCCATGCCGACGTCTGGCACAGCTTCGGGTCGGTCGAGACCCTCTCCGCCAAGGCCGCTGTCCTCGACGACCACGCCCGTAGGGCGGGACGTGACCCGGCGGACATCGTGCGGGCCACCAGCCTGTCGTTGTCCGAGCCCTGGGACGAGGTGCGGGACACGGCCGCGGAACTGGCCGACGCCGGGTTCTCCTACCTGGTGGCCAGTTGGCCCGATCAGGGGCGGCCGCGGGTGGAGGAGTTCGTCGAGCGCGTGCTGCCCGACCTGGAGGCCCGCTGAGCCCCGACGCGTCGGCGTCCGCAACCACGCGCGTCGCGCCCGGGGTCGTGCAGATCGACACTCTCCTCGGTGGGTGGCACGAGGTCACTGCGGGATACCTGATCGAGGGCGAATCGCCGGTGCTGGTGGAGACGGGGAGCCAGTCGTCGGTGCCGGTGCTGCTCGATGCCCTGGGCAGTCTCGGCCTGGGGGCCGACGACCTGGCCGCCGTGGTGGTCACCCACATCCACCTCGACCACGCCGGGGGTGTCGGCGATGTGGCCCGGGCTTTTCCCCGTGCGACGGTGCACGTGCACGAGAGGGGCGCCCGCCATCTCATCGACCCCACCAAGCTCGTGGCTTCGGCGGCCCGCGTCTACGGCGACCTGCTCGACGACCTCTACGGCCGCCTCCTGCCCACCGAGGCCGACCGGATCAACGTGCTGGGCGACGGTGACGAAGTGGCCATCGGTGGGGGGCGCGTGCTCACCGCGGTTGACTCACCCGGCCATGCCCGCCACCACCTGGCGCTGCACGATTCGGAGAGCGGCCTGCTGTTCGCGGGCGATGCCGTGGGCGTCCGCCTCCCCGACGTCGGTGTCCTGCGGCCGGCCACGCCACCCCCCGAGTTCGATCTGGACGACGCCGTCTGCTCGCTGCGGCGCATGGCCGATCGTCGCCCCCACGCTCTGGCCCTGGCCCACTACGGCGTGGTGCCCGGCGATCCCGATGCCGTGTTCGCTGAGGCCGAGGAGGCGGTGCGGCGGTGGGCCGCAGTGGCCGAGGCCGCCTGGCGCCGGGGTGACGACGTGGCTGCGGCGCTGAGCGAGGTCTTCGGTCACGAGATGTCCGGAGCTGACGCCGCCCAAGTCTCGAAGATGGAGGCCCTCAACGGGATCCATTCCAACGCCGCGGGCCTGCGCCGCTGGCTCGAGAAGCGCACGGACCCGCCGCCCACTGCCCTCTGACCGGATCCCGGTTCGGCGTCAGGCGCGCTCGAGACAGGCGAACCAGCGGCCGCCGGCCGACCATACGTCGGCCACCGTCAGGCCGGCGGGTCCGGCCACTTCGGAGAGGCGGTCGACGCTCAACCACGCCCACAGGAACCACGGCCCGGGGCGTCCCCGGTGCTCGAGGCGGACGGTGGCCTGATGGCGGGGAGCCGACGGGTCGTCGAGCTCGGCGAGCACCCGGCCGCCGGGACGCAGGAGTGAGGCCACCCGGGTCAGTAGGGCGCGGGCGTCGCCACCGATCCCCACGTTGCCGTCGAGGAGGAGGGCGCTTCCCCATCGACCCTTCCCGGGAACGTGCTCGAACACCGAGCGCTCGAGCACCAGGGCGCCCCGCCGGCGAGCCAGGCGGACCGCACTGGGCGTGATGTCGATACCGAGGGCCATGACCCCCCGACTGGCGAGGGCCATGACATGGCGGCCCGGGCCACAGCCCACGTCAAGCACCGGGCCGTACGCCAGGTCGAGCACGGTCTGTTCCTCCGGTGCCGGCTGGTCGAGCCACCGGTCGCCGTCGCCGGCCAGTCTCTCGCCGTCGGCCGCCCGGAGACAGAGCCGTGTCGTCTCCTGACGGACCGGGCTGGGCGGCGAGTGGGTCATCAGTGGTCTAGGCCCCGTGGGGCCGTCCGCCGATGATTCGGTTCTGGTCAAGGGTGCGGATGGCTCAGATCATCAAAGCGAGCTTTCCGATGGTCCACCATGGCGGGCTCCTGACCGCGTTGCCTGATGAGGCGGTTCCCTGATCCGACCGATACCAAACCGACCGGTACCCTGATCCCCGTGTTTCGTCGTGTCCTTGCCGGGGTGGCGACGATCGTGTTGTCGGCGGCCTGTGGCTCGACAGGTGGTGGGCGTACGGCAACCACCCGGCCGGGCGGGAGCGAAGTACCGCCCTCGCCACCGACCACCACGAAGCCGCGCAACGTGGTGGCCGCCGCCATCGTCGCTTCGGTGCCCGTCTACGACCAGCCCGAGCAGCCCGATCCCGTGCAGACCCTCGACAACCCGACGGCCCCGTACAACACGCCCCTCGTGTTCCTCGTCCGCGACCAGGCGCCGGACTGGCTCCACGTTCTGCTCCCGGTACGGCCCAACGGCAGCATGGGCTGGATCCGCCACAGCGACGTGGAGCTCAGCAGCCACGACTTTCGGATGCTCGTCGAGCTGGGAGCCCACCAGCTAACCGTGTTCCAGGGCGATTCCGTGTTCGACGAGGAGTCCATCGGCATCGGTAGGGACACCGCGCCCACGCCCCCCGGGCTGTACTACACCCGTGAGCTGCTCCAGCCCTCGAACCCCGACAGTGCCTACGGACCGTATGCGTACGGGTTGTCGGGGTTCTCGGAGGTGATCTTCCAGTTCAGCGAGAACGGCGTGCAGGGCGACGGCCGATTCGCCATCCACGGCACCAACGACCCGGCCAGCATCGGCCAGAGCCGCGGCAACGGGTGCATTCGGATCTCCAACGAGGGCATCACCAAGCTGGCCAAGAGCCTGCCCATCGGCGTGCCGGTGGAGATTCGGGAGTGACCCCCTCGTTCCTGTCGCGCTGATCACGCCCTGGTGGGGTCAGCGGTTCGTTTTCCACCGGCTCCAGCGATGGACGATGCCGGTCCCGGTCTCGAGCGAAAGTCCCGCGGCCACGGCGATGGCGATCGTCTGCGACCAGGTCCAGATGGGCGGGAGCGACAGGCCGTAGAACTCGCGTAGGCCGGGCACGATGATCACCACCAGGAAGGCGGAGGCCATGGCCACGAGCAACATGCGGCGGGCGGGGGTCAGCGGTCGGTAGAGCAGGGCGAGCACCCACAACCCGATGGCGCACAGGACGCAGGTGGCGCTGGTGCGGGCGGCGGGCAGGCCGACGCCCTCGGCGCGCGCCAACGCATACGACGCGAACGTGGCCACTGCCGCGACCGTGCCCACCGGCAGGGCAAAGCTGGCGACGCGGTGGAGGAACCCGGGCCGGGCCCGGTCGGTGTTGGGCGCCAGGGCCAGCAGGAAGGCAGGGAGGCCGATGGTCAGGGTGCTGATGACGGTGAGCTGGCGGGGAAGGAACGGGAAGGGGAGCTGGGCCACGCCGACGGCCACCGCCAGCAGGGTGGCGTACACGGTCTTGGTCACGAACAGGTTCGCCACCCGCTCGACATTGGAAATGACCCGCCGCCCTTCGGCCACGACGGCGGGCAGGGAACCAAAGGAGTTGTCGAGCAGCACGAGTTGGGCGACGGCACGGGCGGCACTCGACCCGGCGCCCAGGGCCACGCCGATGTCGGCGTCTTTCAGGGCCAGCACGTCGTTCACCCCGTCGCCCGTCATGGCCACCACGTGCCCGCGGGCCTGCAGGGCGGCGACGAGGGCCCGCTTCTGCTGCGGCTGGACCCGACCGAACACCGTGGTGGCCTCGGCCACGTCGGCCAGTGCCTCGGGGTCGTCGGGAAGGTGGCGGGCGTCCACCGCGTCGGCGCTGCCCACCAGGCCCACCCGGGCGGCGATGGCGGCCACGGTGACGGGGTTGTCGCCGGAGATGACCTTGAGCGTCATCCCCTGGCGCTCGAAGAAGGCGAGGGTCTCTGCTGCTTCGGGACGGAGAAGCTCCTCCAGGACCACCAGGGCGACGGGTTCGAGATCAGGCGGAAGGGACGCGTCTCCGTTGAGGTCACCGGACGAGCGGGCCAGCAACAGGACCCGGTTGCCGGCGGCCACCCGTTCGGCCCCCTGCTTGGCGCTGTCGGCGACATGGCCGGCGCCGTCGACGGCGAGCACGTCGGGCGCGCCGAGCACCCACGACCCCAGCGCCCCGAACGACGCCGCGCTCCACTTGCGGGCCGAGGAGAAGGGGACAACCCGGGCGGGGTGCCAGCCGTCGGGCGCGGGGTAGGCAACGGCCACGGCTCGCAGGGTGGCGTTGGGTTCGGGATCGGCCGCGGCCAAGGCTCCCAGGGCTTCGGCCACCGGAGCCGTGGGGTCCAAGACGTCGGTGTCGGAGACGGTCATCACGCCCTGGGTCAGGGTGCCGGTCTTGTCGAGACACACGACGTCGACGCGAGCCAGCGTCTCCACTGCGGCCAGTTCCTGGACCAGCACGTTGCGACGGCCCAGGCGCAGCACGCTCACGGCCATGGCCACGCTGGCCAGCAACACCAACCCCTCGGGAACCATGCTGCCGACCCCGGCGACAGATCCGCGGATGGCATCGGGGATGCTGGGGTTGTTGACGAGTTGGGTGGTGACGAGCAGGATGGCCACGGGGATGATCACCCACGTGACGAGCTGGAGGATGCGGTCGACTCCGGCACGAAGGTCGGAGCGCACGAGGGTGAAGCGCCGGGCCTGGTGGGCCAGGCGGGCGGCGTAGGCGTCGGGGCCCACCCGCACGGCCCGGCTCCAGCCGCTGCCGGCGCTGACGAAGCTTCCGGACATCACCTCGTCGCCCGGGCCTTTGGCCTGGGGCTCGGACTCTCCCGTGAGAAGGGACTCGTCGACTTCCAGGCCCGCCCCGCCGACGATCTCGGCATCGACGACGATCTGGCCGCCGGGGCGCAGCGCCACCATCTCGTCGAGCACCAGGTCGTCGACGGCCAGCTCGGTGACCTGGCCGTCGCGCACGACGGTGGCCCGGGGGGCGGCCAGGAGCGTGAGGCGGTCGAGGGTGCGTTTGGCCCGCACCTCCTGGATGATGCCGATCGCCATGTTGGCCACCAGGACGATCCCGAACAGGCCGTCGTGGATCGGCCCGACCACGACGATGACGGCCAGCAGCACGCCGAGGATGGCGTTGAAGCGGGTGAACACGTTGGCCCGCACGATCTGGCCGAAGGTGCGGCTCGACTGGACGGTCGAGACGTTCACCTTGCCCTGGTCGACCCTGGTGGCGACCTCAGCGGCACTCAGGCCGTGCGGCGTCGCGAGGGGACCGATGCCGATGCCGGAGGCCGCCTCGGCTCCGTCGGCGGTGGATGGGGGTGGCTGGGGAGCCGACGGCTTGTCCACGGGCGCTGGCGAAACCCTAGTGCCGCCTGGTGATGTGAACCGGCGTGCTGTCTTCTCCAGCCCGATTGAGGTTCAGCCAGGTAGAACAGCAGGCCTGGCCCTGAGCGGCTGGCTACATCGGGGTGATCTTCAGCCCTAGTTCGGCGAACTTCTCGAGCGGGCGGTCGTAGCCGCGCGCCAGGTGGTGGACGCCGTGCAGAGTCGAGGGGCTCTGGGCGGCGGCGGCGGCGATGAGGTAGGCGAAGGCCCCCCGCACGTCGGGCATCGCCATCTCGGCACCGGAGAGGGGTGACACTCCCCGCACCAGGGCGGAGTGCTTCCAGCCGCTCTGCTGGAACCGGCAGGCCTGGCCCACCAGGCACTGCTCGAAGAGCTCGACCTCGGCTCCCATGGCCCGCAGCGCCTCGACGTAGCCGAGGCGGTCCTCGAACACGGTCTCGTGCATCACCGACATACCCGGTACCTGGGTGAAGAGCACGACGAGCGGTGGTTGCCAGTCGGTCATGAACCCCGGGTGGGTGCTGGTCTGGACCGCCGCCGGGCGCAGGTTGCCGCCTTCGGCGACGATGCCGTCCTCGGAGATCTCGAAGTGGGCGCCCATGCGCTGGAGGGTGGAGATGGCCGTGACCAGCCGGTCCTGGGAGCATCCCCGGATGCACACCCGTCCACCGGTGGCCAGCCCCGCCACCAGGTAGGAGAGGGCCTCGATGCGGTCGCCGCCGAGGCGTTGGCGGGCCGGTCCCAGGCGGGGTACGCCCTCGATGATGAACACCCGGTCGGGCTGCATCTCGATGCGCGCGCCCATGCGCTGGAGGAACAGGGCCAGTTCCACCACCTCGGGCTCGATGGCGGCGTTCTCCAGGGTGGTGCGACCCTCGGCCCTGGCCGCGGTGAGCAACACGCTCTCGGTGGCCCCCACGCTGGGAAACTCCAGGCGGATGTGGGCGCCGTGCAGGCTCGTGGCCTTGGCCTCCAGGCCCAGGGGCGTGAGCTCCACCTCGGCGCCGAAGCGGCGCAGGGCATCGACGTGGAGGTCGAGCGGCCGGGCACCGATGTTGTCGCCCCCCACGAGAGGCACGAACACCTCGCCCATGCGGTGGAGCAGGGGCCCCACGCACAGGATCGGCACCCGGTTGAGGCCGGTGTGTGACACGGGGATGTGGCCGGTGGTGGGGTTGGCCAACTCCACCTCGATGGTGGCGCCACCGTCGTCGTCGGCCTCGGACAGGGTCACCTCGGTGCCCAGGGAGCGCAGCATGCCGGCGGTGATGTTCACGTCGCCCAACAGGGGGGCGTTCAGGATCGTGCTCGGCCCGTCGCCCAGGAGGCTGGCCACCATGAGCTTGGTGACGGCGTTCTTGGCCCCGCTGATGCGTACTTCGCCCCGGAGCGGCCCGGTGGGCTCGATCTTCCAGGTGGGCATGGAGGTGGGGGGCGTGCTCGGGGGGGTGGTGGTCACCCGCCAATCATGTCACCGGGCCGACGAGGGCCATTCGATCCCCGGCTGGGTGGCTGTCGGGGTCGGTGGCCAAAGTGGACAGACGGGTCGTGGGCCCTTCTCGCTCGATTCCTACTTTGGTAGGATAAGGACATGGTTGTCCGCAAGTGGTCTGTGAGCGTGGAGGAGGAGCTCGCCGCTCGCGTCGAGGTGCACGTGGGCGATCGAGGCCTGAGCGGTTTTGTCGCACGGGCCGTCGAGCACGAGCTCGAACGCGACGCACTCGCCAGCTACCTCGACGAGCTCGACGGCGAGCACGGCAACGTAGACGACGAGCTCGTCGCGCATTACGAGGCACTCTGGCCGTCCTGATCCTCGACACCGAGGCGTTGTCCGCGCTCGCCCGTCCCCGGAACGGGCCTCGGCGTCATGAACGAGTCAGGGCTGCGTTGCGGAGCGCCGAGCGGCGCCACGAACCGGTCCGGGTGCCCTCGGCCGTTCTCGTCGAGCTCTACCGGGGCGCCGGAACGGATGAGGCGATCGACCACGTGCTCGGGCGCGGATTTGCCCGAGTGGTGACGACCGGCGTGCGGATAGCAAGAATCGCCGGCCACCTTCTGGCGGTGGCAGGACGGGACAGTGAGTTGGCAATCGACGCCCTGGTGGTCGCGACAGCAGTCCGACTTGGCGGCGGGCTGATCCTCACCCACGATCCTGTTGACCTGGAGCTTCTTGCGGCCAATCACCCAAACGTCCGCGTCGTTTGCCCATCTGAGGGTCTTGTGCTGGGCGCCCGCCGATCGCGGGGTGCTTGCACTCGCGTTCACAAGCGTGTAGAACGAAGGGCGCTCGCCAACGTTTGCGTGGGCACGCGGCCTGTTTACCTGTTCCCGGCTGCCTGGCGTACCTCCCCCCTTCATTCGCAGTAGGGAGAGCCGCGCCCGGGGCTGAACGGGACTGGGGCCGATGACACCACCTCCGTCGCGGCATCGTCGCGGCCGGAATGCAGCTACTACCCACAGATGGGAGCCATCCATGCAGAAGATCCTCCGTTTCGCCGCGTTCTCCGCCGGAGCCGTATTGGCCGGTGCCGGTGTCGCCTCCGCTCAGGAAGCGCCCCCGCCCGCCAACCAGCCACCGGCGCATCCCCCGCATACGGTCGCCGCGGGCGAGAGCCTGTCCAAGATCTCCCAGGCCGAGCTGGGCACCTCCGACCGCTGGGTCGAGATCTTCGCCGTCAACCGCGATGCCATCGCCGATCCCGACGTGATCGACGTCGGCCAGGTCCTCAACATCCCGTCGGGGCCCGTGGCCGTGCCGGCCGACCTGTTGGCCAGCGTTGCGCCCCTCGCCGCTCCGGCATCCTCCTCGTCCCGTCAGTCGGCGACGACTTCGGGCCAGAGGGCAACGTCGTCCCAGGCCGGCTCCTCCGGCGGCGGCGCCGCCGGCGGAAACCTGGCCGCGATCCGGGCCTGTGAGTCCGGCGGCGACTACGGGTCAACGGATGGCCAGTACCGCGGCGCCTACCAGTTCGACAGCGAGACCTGGGCGTCGGTGGGCGGCACAGGCGACCCGGCGGCGGCATCGCCCGCCGAGCAGGACAGCCGGGCCCTCCAGCTCCAGGCCCAGCGAGGCTCCAACCCCTGGCCCAACTGCGGCTGAGCCACCCGCAGTTGCCCACACGGGCAGAACAGCCGGCCACGTGCTCGCCGCCTCAGGGCGGCGAGCGGCTAAGGACCACAGGGTCAAACACAGGCCCCGGGATCGTCGCCAAGGTTGGCCACGACGGCGTCGGAGATGTCGGCCAGGGCGTCGAGTTGCTCGGGCGTGAGCGAGTCGACGAAGAAGCGCCGGACGTGTTCGACGTGACGGGGCGCGGCGGCCTCGATCGCCGTTCGTCCCGCGTCGGTCAAGACGATGAACGCGCCACGACTGTCGGTTTGGCACGACGCCCGGACGACCAGGTCGCGCTCCTCCATGCGGGTGATGTGATGCGAGAGCCGACTCTTCTCCCACCCGGTCGCCCGACCGAGCTCGAAGGCTCGCAGTCGACCGTCGGGGGCTTCGGACAGGTTCACGAGTACCTCGTAGTCGGCACCGGACAGCCCGGTCTCGCGCTGGAGCTCCCGGGCGACTCGTCCGGTGAGCCGGCGCTCCATGAGCAGGAACGCCCGCCAGGCGCGCTGTTCGCGGCGGGTGAGCCATGGCGATCGGGACATGTCCCCGATCTTACGGGAGTTTGTTGACGTATCAACTCGGTTGGCGTAGAGTAGTAGTTGATACATCAACTACTTGGGAGGCACCATGAGCAACGCAACCACCGAAACGACGATCCCGGGCTACACGAGCGGCACCTGGACGATCGATCCGGTGCACTCCGAGGTGGGGTTCTCCGTACGGCACATGATGGTGAGCAAGGTCCGCGGGAAGTTCGGCAGCTTCAGTGGCGAAGTCGTCACGGGCTCCGACCCCCTGGCTTCGAGCGTGGCGGCCGAGGTCGACCTCAGCTCGATCGACACCGGCAACCCCGACCGCGACACCCATATCCGCTCGGCTGACTTCTTCGACGTCGACGCCAACAAGACCATGACCTACCGCTCGAGCGGCGTACGCGTCGACGGCGACGACTACGTCCTCGACGGCGATCTCACGCTCAAGGGCGTTACCAAGTCGGTCCCGCTGCACCTCGAGATCGGCGGGTTCGGGCCTGACCCATACGGCGGCACCCGTGCCGGTTTCACCGCGACCGGTGAGATCAAGCGCAGCGACTTCGGCATCGACTTCAACGCCGCCCTGGAAACGGGCGGGGTCGTCGTCGGCGACAAGGTCAATCTCCAGCTCGAGATCGAGGCCGTGCTCAACGCCGCCGACTGACCCTCACGAGGCCGCCTCCGATCGGTGGTCGCGGCCCGATGAGTTCTCGCACCTCCGGTCGTCTGAACTATGACGACCGGAGGTGCACCCGCGTTGGGTCACCGAACTCGAGGAGGACGACGCGATGGCGACAGTGAGCAAGATCACCCCCTGCCTGTGGTTCGACACCGAGGGCGAGGATGCGGCGAAGTTCTACACGGCCATCTTCGAGAACTCCCGGATCCTGGAGGTCACCCGGTACGGCTCCGCCGGCCCCCGACCCGAGGGGATGGTGATGGTCGTGAGCTTCGAGCTCGACGGCCAGACATTCACCGCGCTCAACGGCGGCCCCGACTTCACGTTCAACGAGGCCATCTCGTTCCAGGTGAGCTGTGGGTCCCAGGGCGAGGTTGACCACTTCTGGACCAAGCTCACCGATGGCGGCAAAGAAGTCGCCTGCGGCTGGCTGCGGGACCGCTACGGCGTGTCCTGGCAGATCGTGCCCACCGTCCTCGACGAGCTGATCGCCGACCCCGACCCGGGGCGGTCGCAGCGGGCCATGAAGGCCATGATGGGCATGGTCAAGATCGACATCGCCGAGCTGCAGCGCGCCGCGGACGACTCCTGAGGATCAGTCGCCCGGCCAGAGCCGACCCTGGCCGGGAACGGCGACTTCGACCTGCCGTGGCCGCTCGGGCAGTGACGGGTCGGGTGGTGGCGCCGGGTCGGCGGTGGCGGTCAGGGATCGGGGCAGCGGCTCGGAGCTGATGACGCGGAGCCTGCGGGTGGTGCGGGTGAGGGCGACGTAGAGCGCCCGAAGCCCCTGGGCGCTCTCGGCCACCACCTGGGCCGGTTCCACCACCACCACCGAGTCGAACTCCAGGCCCTTGGCCATCTCCGGAGCGAGGACGGCGACCTTGGCGTCGAGCACGGCGGCGTCGGTGCCCGTCCGGGCCAGGTCGGGTCCCAGGGCGCCGGCCAGTCCACCGAGCAACGCCGCGGGCGCCACCAGCGCGACCTTGCCCGCGCCTACCTCGGCCACCTCGGCAAGGGTGGCCCGGACGGTGGCCCCTGTCACGTCGTCGGGCTCGACGCGGGAGAAGACCGGGTCGATGCCGGCCCGGCGCACGGCCACGGGAGCCACGATGTCCGGGGCCGCCTCGGCCAGCACTCGGGCGGCGATCTCCATCACCTCGGCCGGTGTGCGGTAGTTGACGGTGAGGGTGGCGACGCGAAGGTCGCGACGGCGGGGGAGCTGGGCCACGACCTCGTCCCAATCGTTCGGAGCGGTCGGGCCGGTGGCCTGCCCCAGGTCGCCCACGATCGTCATCGACCCGCTCGGGCACCGGCGGGCGATCATGCGCCACTGCATCGGCGACAGGTCCTGCGCCTCGTCCACCAGGACGTGGCCGAATGTGCGGGTGGCCAGGTCGGGAACGTCGACCTCGGACTCCAGGGCCTCGGTCTCCAGGCGCCGGCGCAGGTCGGCCCGCATCTGGGGATCGAAGGTGCCCGCGTCGTCGAGCGCCCGTTCGATGGCCTCGGAGGTGTCGTCGTGGTCGACGCCTTTGCCGCGGATCCGGGGGAGGGGCCGTTCGCCCAGGCCCTGGGCGGCCTCGTCGAGGAGGGCGACGTCGGCATCGGTCCAGTCCACGTCGGCGGTGCGCGGGCTGGCCGGGCGGTACAAGGCTTGGCACTCGTCGGCACCGAGCAGACCCCGCCCGGCACGCTCGATGAGCGCGGGCGACGCCAGAAACCGGTGCAGGAGGGCCTCGGGGGTGAGCGCCGGCCAGATGGCGTTGGCGGCGGCGACGAAGGCGGGTTCGGCGCGCAGGCTCTCCTCCAGGTCGGCGCGCGTCTCGTCGGAGACGGCTGCCCCCCGGCTGGCCAACTGGTCGACGAGGTGGCGGAGGAGGAGACGCTCGAGGGCGACCCGGCGCTCGTTGTGGGTCGCCGATCGACGTCGGGCGCGCGACACCAGGCGAGCGGAATCGGTCACGGACACGGTGAGGCGATAGCGGCCGTAGGAGATCTCCACCGGCTCCCCCAGGGCCTGCTGGCGTTGGGTGACAGCGCGGGCGACGACGTCGATCATGCGGGCGTCGCCCTTGACCCGGGCGGTGGCCGGCGGGTCGACGCCTCCGACCCGACTGGCCGGGCGCAGGCCGGAAGGGGTGGCGAACACCACCGTGTGCTCGCCGAGCGACGGGAGCACGTCTTCGATGTAGCGCAGAAAGATCCGGTTCGGCCCGAGGAGCAGCACGCCGGCACGCTCCAGCGGGAAGCGGTGGGTGTACAGCACGTAGGCCGCCCGGTGCAGCGCCACCGCCGTCTTGCCCGATCCCGGGCCGCCCTCGACCACGAGGATGCCAGGCAGGTCGGCGCGGATCACCTCGTCCTGTTCGGCCTGGATGGTGGCCACGATGTCGCCCATGTGCCCGGTGCGGGAACGCTCCAGCGTGGCCAGCAAGGCCCCCTCGCCCACCAACACCAGGCCGTTGCCGCGGTCGTGATCGGTGTCGAGCAGCTCGTCGTCGATACCCACCAGGCGCCGGCCCCGCAGGGCGAAGTGGCGACGGCGGGTGAGGCCCATGGGGTGGCGGCCGGTGGCCCGGTAGAACGGCTCGGCGGCCGGGGCCCGCCAGTCGACGATGAGGGCGTCGTTGGTGTCGTCGGACACCGCCATCCGGCCGATGTACAGGCGCTCGCCGTCGTCGTGATCGGTGCGACCGAAACACAGCGGGGCGTCGCCCACCCGCAACTCGGCCAGGCGCCGTTCGGTCACGTGGATGCGGACGTCGCGCTCCAGGCGAGCCGAGTGGGTGCCGCCCGCCCCCTGGTCGAGCATGCCGGCGGCCACCTGGCGGGCCTGTTCGCGCATGGCCTCGATGCGGTCGTAGGCGCGGTCGATCACCGCCTGTTCGGCCGCCAACTCGTCGGTGGACTCCGGGATCATTGGTCGCTCGGAGGCTCTTCCCACGCGAGGCCCCAGGCACCCTCGCCGTCCCTGGACAGCCGGGCCAGGGCGGTGACGGGCTTACGCATGCCCTCGCCCCGGTCGTCCCAGCGGATCGCCCGCACGAGCGGGCGCTGCCTGGAGTCCTCCTCGACATCGATCACGAAGGCGCCGTCGACCACGGCGAAGCCCCGAGGCCACACGTCGACCAGCCACGAGGGATGCAGGTCGACGGCCCCCGTCACCCGGACCCTGTCCATCCGCCCGGTGGCGCCGACGACGTCGGTGTCGGGCACGATCTGGACTTTGGCCGAGGAGATCACCCGGCACCCGAACCGCTGGCGCTCGATGAGCAGGTGCTCGCGGAACAGGGGCAGGGCCAACTCGGTGGCGCGGGTCTGGAGGAGCCCGCCGTGCTTGTCGAGGTAGCGCCAGTGCCGCCACGACCGGGCCCAACTGAGGGTCATGCCGAGCTGGCGGGGAAGATCCATCTCGGGCGGGGCGAGCACGGCAGCTTCGCCCAGCCAGGTGTGCATCTGCAGGAAGATCTCCGGCGGCATCCCGAACTGGTCGCGCCACATGCGCAGAGCCTTCAGGCATGGCGAGGGCTCGCCGCCCAGCACGAGCATGGCCCGTTCTGACGACAGGTCGTGGTCGTGGAGGACGAACTTGCCCCGCTGCCACGACACCCGGTGCTGTTCACCCTCGCATTCCAGGCTGGCCGACACCGCGTCGATGTGGTGGTACCAGCGTGGTCGGGCGGGCAAAGTCACAGCCGACAATCCTCCCACGTGCGCAGAGGTAGAGGGGTCCCCTCTAATCCTCCACGTGGACGACGCGGGCCCACTCGGGAGCCGCCCAGGGGCGTCCGCCCCGGCCCTGCTGGTCGCTCGTGACCATGCACACCACGACCTTCATGGCCTTGGGGGCCTCGTCGGGCCACGGTGTGAGCCCGTCGGTGAGGACCACCACCACCGAGGGCCGGGGACGTAGGCGACCCACGGCCGCCAGGCCCACGCCCATGTCGGTGCCGCCACCGCCGACCAGGTCGACGGCCGCCGCCGTCGACACCCGGCGCACGCTCTTCACCGCCGCGTCCACCGACAGCACCCGCACCTGGCCCCTCGCCAGCCCGACACCCTTGAGCACCCCGTCGATCTCGGACAGCAGCCGGGCCAACTGGCCCTCCGACATCGACGCCGAGGTGTCGGCGATAATGGCCACCTCGGGCACGGGCCGCTCGAGGGCGGGCAGCACGATTCCCGGAGTGGCGTGGGCCCGCCGGGACGGCCGCCGGTAGGTGTAGTCGACCCGTCCGGTGACGGTGCTGACGCCCTTGCGGATCTCCGCCGCCAGCACCCGCCGCCAGTCGACCTTGGGGTCGAGCTGGTTCTCGGCCCAGCGCTTCCATCCCGCCGACAGCCGTCCCCGGCCCTCACGCATGTAACGCAGCACGTCGTTGGCCACCTGGCTGCGCAGGAGGTGGCGCTCGCCCGGGGGCATACCGCTCCCCTGGGTGCCGCCCATCTCCCAGTCGCGCGTCTCACTGTCGGAGCCGCTGCCGCAGTCGGGCTCGTTGTCGGTCTCCAGGTGCTCGGTGTGGAAGTACTCCTCGGCCAGGCGCCCCGGCTTCCAGCCCAGCTCCTGGGGCACCACCCGGTTGTCGGGCAGGCGCAGGCCGGTGCCGATGAGATCGTCGTTGATCTCCGCGTCGGCGGCCAGGGCCCAGTCCTTGGAGTTGTGGCGCGAGACGCCGAGGCTGCGGGCCCGCCCGGCGTGGTCACGCACCAGATGCCCGGCGTGGTGGACGAGCAGGCTGCCCAGGATCTCCACGCTCCACTGGGCCACCAAGTCGGGATCGACGTAGAGGCGCCACGACTCGTCGACGGTCACCTTGCCCAGTCCCGGGGCGGCGATGACCGGCGATGCGAAGATGGCCGCAGCCAGGTACGGGTGGCGTCCCACCGCCCACAGCCGGGCCAGCGCCAGCTTCCCGCTGTCGACCTCGGCCGCCATCAGCCCCCCTCGGCGTTCTCGGGCGGCTGCCCAGCAACGCTCACACCCAGCCGGCGCCCTTGAAGAGGGGGGCGAAGAGCTTGGCCTCGGGAGGGGCGGGGGCGCCTTGGGGACGGCACTGGGCCAGCACGCGGGCCGGCACCGCGGCCACGTCGGGGGCGTCCTCGCCGGCCTTGCCCAGCACCCGCCAGCCGGCCAGCCAGCGCTCGACGGTGGGGTTGGCGGCCACGGCCGCGGCCACCGACGACAGCACCGCGTAGG
>JBBRXY010000022.1:0-42177 GCA_038238185.1 Acidimicrobiales bacterium | reverse complement strand
GGGCGGGGGGCACGGTGACGCCCGGAGGCGCAGCCAGGAGGGCGGTGTCGGTGGAGGTGCCACCCAGGCCCGGCGTGGGCGCGGTCACCGCGGTGGTGATGGTGGGCGTGGCCTGGTCCACGGTGAAGGTCTCGGCCGGGTCGTTGCAGGCCGTGGGCCCGGCCGCCGTGTAGTTGATCTCACCCGGGTCGAGGATGGGATCTGGCCCGGGAGGTCTGGGCACGAAGCGGACTCGGTAGGTGTAGGTGCCGGCGACCAGGGGGGCGGAGGGCGCGCTGATGTAGTCCGACGGGTCGGGCGGGCCGGGCGAGCTGAAGTGGTCGACGGGGACGGTGGAGGTCTGGGCGAGCCCGGCACAGGTCGGGTCGCCCGGGCCGTAGAGGTCGAAGACGATGTTGCCGCTGGGCGCCGGCAACGGGGGCACGGGGAACCCCGGTGGGGCAACCGGTGGGGCAAGCAGCTTGGCCCGGTCGGTGGAGGTACCGCCCAGCGCTGCGGGGGCAGCGGCCACGGTGGTGATGTCGGGGACGCCAGGCGACACGGCAATCGACTGGGAGCTGCAGTTGCGCACGGGAAGAACGAGGTTGGTGGCAGTGACACAGGCGAGCACGCCGGTGGTCGTCGGCGGTCGGGGCGGGAAGAGGTCGACGGTCGGCACCCTGTTGGTGTGGACCGTGTAGTCGACGACGCAGATCTCACCGGGGTTGAGCACCAGCGTGCCCTCACCGCCGGGCGCGGTGAAACGGAACACTCCGGGGGTGATCTCGGTGATGGTCCACGTGCCCACGCACGACGCCGGCTGCCCTGGTGCGGCGGTGCCCGTGGGACTGAGCGTGAAGACGCCAGGGTCGACGAATCCCACGCAGTCGATCGGCGTGGCGATGACGCCGCAGGCCGGAACGAGGTTGATGAGACCGATGTTGAGCGGCTGGGTGTCCGGCGGTGTGGAGAAGTTGGCGACCGCGATCGAGGCCGGGAAGGTGTCGCCCACGGTGGTCCCGGCCGGGAAGCCGGGCGATGGGACGGGGAAGACGAACGCCGACGCCGGCTGGCTTCCCATCAGGAACAAGAACAGGCCCGCCATCGCCATGGCCTTGAGGACCAGAAAGACCCGACCGAGCCGTCCTCGGCGCGAACCCTTCTTGGCTTTCGAGCTGAACACGTTCACACTCACCCCTCAGCGCTCTTTGCGACTGTTCCGACCGCCAGCCATTCTGCCCGCGCCGTACCGATCAGGCTCTCGCCGTTCACCGTCGTCGCCGGGTCCCATTGTGCCCGAATCGCCCCCACAGCAGCCACAGCAGCCACACTCCTCAGGTCCCTGGAGCCCCATCAGGTCGTCCCGCCGCTTGCGAGAGTCATCCGCCGGAGCTGAGTCGGAACGTTAGCAGGTGGAATCCCAGGAAATCACCCCGCCGCGTACGCGTCTTTTCACCCGGGTCCAGGGTGCAGCCGGCAGCCGACACCGTCCGGGCTGGTGGTGATCGCCATGCGCTCCCATTTGAAACCGAGGATCAGCCGACGTTGATACGCCCCTGCATCCCGTCGCCTTGGAAGTTCTTGTCGTAGAACGTGTAGAAGTCGACGCCCTTCGGAGGCGGCGGGACCTTGAACGTGATGGGAACCGTCTGTCCCGGCTGCACGTCCTGGTCGATGCCGAGGAAGCTCACGGTGAAGTTGTGTACGACCTTGCCTTCGTTCTTGAGGGTGAACCTGACATCGCTGCCCGAGTCGGCCCGGAGAATGTTTGGCGCGAAGTGGTGTGTAGGGCTGTCCGAGGCTACGACGTCGGCGCTCGAGCTCTTGGAGCCGACCGACTTGCTGCTGCTGCTACCGCCGCCGCCACATCCGGCCAGGCCGACGACCAACGCCGTCACTGCCAGGCCCGTACTGACGAACCGCTTGACCTGCATTCCTACCTCCGTTGCACCAAACATCGCTTTCCTCCGGCAGCGGTTGCTGCCGGAGGGTCATCGTACGTGAAACGCGACGGCGCCCGTCGGGCTCTCGTCGTGGACGTCGAGGCCGTCGACTTCAGCGTGGCCGGGGCCGTCCCGGCACCAACGCACGAGCTCGTCGACCTGGGCGGGTGCGCCCTCCGCCCAGACCTCCACCATCCCGTCCGTCGTATTGCGAACCCATCCGGCGACGCCCAGGCGGCGGGCCCGGTCGCGGCAGGTGCTGCGGAAGAACACTCCCTGCACCCGTCCCGACACCACGACCCGTCGAGCGACAGGTGTCGGCGGGGTTGGCGTCACTCCCGCTCGGGTTCGTCGATGCCCGACCACTCGGGGTCGAGTTGGGCGACGAACTCGGCGCACCGGGCCTCCTCGTCCGACTCGCCGATGGCGCCCGCAGCCCGGCCCAGACCTGACACGGCCCGGAGGAAACCCCGGTTGGTCTCGTGGCGCCAACGTACGTATCCCGATCCCCGCCATCCGGACTGGCGCAGGCGGTCGAGCCCCCGGTGGTAGCCGACCCGGAAGCAGGCATAGCCCTCGACGTCGTCGCGCGCCAGCTCCCCCAGGCGGGCCCATCCGTCGAGAAACCGGGGCCACCGGGCCACGACGGCCGAGACCGCAGCCCGGCGGTGTTGGTCGTCGGCGGCCAGGGCGGCGGCCAGGGCCGCCAGGGCTGCGGACTCCTCGGCGTCGAGCACGGTCTCGGGCAGCCCCCGGTGCAGGGTCACAGGCTTGTCGTCGGTCATCGCTCACCTCTCATCGTCGGTACTGCCTCACGCCGGCAGGCGCCAGGGGTAGTCGGCCACCGCCGCCCACTGCTCGTCGCCGATTTCCTGCCATACCCAGAAGGAGGCACCCACAGCACCGCCACGCCGGGCAACGTCGAGGAAGCGTTCGGTCTCAGCGGCATTCGGTGGCCCGACCCGACCGCCCTCGTCGGCCATGTCGTAGGCCTGTCCGATGAGGTGGACCGGCCGCAGGTCGCCAAGACGATCGACGGCCTGGGCGGCGGCCTCTCCGGGCTCGGTGCAGCCCCAGTAGACCATCGGTGCGAAGGCATCCACGTACGGGGCCATGGCGGCGTAGGGATACACGCCCCACTGCGCGTCGGAGGGTCGGTACACGGTGGCGACCACCAGCCGGTTCCCGGCGGCCTGGCGCACCAGGCCCAGGTAGAGACGTACGCGTGCCTCGGTGAGCACCACCCCTTCGGTGGACTCCTCCACGTCGGGACTGAAACCGTCGAGGGTGGCACCGCCCGGCCCTCGCCACGCCAACGCAGCGGCGGTCCAGGCGCCGTCGCCGGCGGGGTCCCAGAGGTACGGGAAACCCCAACCGATGACGGCCAGCCCCCGGGCGTGAGCTGCAGGTACCAGCGCAGCCAGCACGTCGGCGCCGTAGAACCCGTCGCGCGAGTCGCCGATCCTCACCCAGAGTTGCGAGAGGCCGGCGGCCACGGCCCGGGCCACGATGGCGTCGGCGTTCCCACCCTCGGTCTGGCGGTATTTCCACACCCACATGCCCTTGCCGCCGATAGCCCGCGGGTCGGCCTCCAGCGCTGTCGGCTCGGGAGCCGCAGGCAGTTCATCCTCGGGGACGAGCACCGACGGCCGCCAGGCTCCCGACCCACCCGATCCGGGGTCCGGCCGAGGAGGCGGTGGGCACCCCGACAAGGGCAGCGCCACCGGCCCGACAGGCTCGGCGGGCCCGGCCGGTTGCGGGCCCGGGGCCGGGGCTGACGCGTCGGTCGGGGAGCTCAGCGTCGCCGAGTCGCCGGCGGCAGACGGGCGTACGGGCGCCCCCTGGGCCTGCACCAGGCCGTAGGGGCCCGTGGCCTGATGCCGACTTGCCACCGTCGAGGCGGATATCACGCCGGCGAGGAACAGTGCGACCGCACAGGTTCCGATGGCGCGCCGGGCGCCGATCACGTCGCCGTCGACCGGACCTTCGGCGCCGGCCCGCCGGCCTGAGACACTGCCGAAAGGGACTGCGGGGCCAGCACGGCCCCTACGTGACGGCCGGACTGGTGACGCGAGTCATGCCGCTGCGTTCCAGGAAGGCCATGCGGCGATCGACGGTCTCGTGCCAAGCCTCGAGATCGACCATGAACTGCTCCCGGTCGCCGTCTTCATAGGCGTGCTCGAGCTCGTCGAACGCCTCGTCCTCAGCGTCGAGCAGCGCCCGGTACCGGCCCAGGAAATGCTCGTTGACCACATCTTCCAACACCATGGGCACCCCCGTGCTCGTCGACGGCCGACGCTAGCCGGAAGTGAGGGGGGGCGCCGGACGCGGCTTGGGCCCTGCCGGTCACCCGGCAGGGCCCAACGCGACACCGTGTGGTGTCGTTCCCCGTCCTCGACTGCGAAGAAGGTGGGGGGCTAGGAGCCTACGGAACTGTGCACGGGGCGCCGGCGGTCCGACCCCAGCGTCACCAGCAACATGCCCAACGCCAGCGCCACCACGGCAACAGCCGTGAGCGGGCCGGTGGCCGAACCGGTGAAGGCCAAACCGGTCGTGGCGGTGGGCGTAGCCACCCGAGCCTTGGTGGTGGCTGCGACGGCGGCGGCGCGACCCGGGCGGTTGCGGTCGGGCACCGGCGGAGGTGTCGGCGTCGGCGGAGGCGTCGGCGTCGGCGTGGCGCACTCCCCACCAGAGGCGGTGGAGACGTCGGCGGCAAAGGAACAACCCGACGCGGTGGACCCGTTGACGGCGACGGCGTCTCCGGAGCTGACGGAGTCGCCGAGGGCGAGGCCGCTGCCCGAGCAGGTCGAGTCATCGGCCGCCAGGCAGGAGCCCGAAGACACCGAGCCCTCGATGGCCACGGACCCCCCGCTGTTCTGGCTGGTATCAGCACCGGCCGGCGATGCCAGCAGGAGCAGTGTGACAGCCAGGCTGCCGAGGGCGATCAAAGCAGTCGCCCCTGTAGCTCGTGTCCTTGTGTTCATGGTCCTTCCTTCTGTTCGTCGTGACGGTTCGTGATCTGCAGCACAGTGGCTGCACTGGGTGGGGGAACTCATCGCTGGGGGGCCTGGCCCTTACGCCGGCCCTTGCTCCCGAGGGCCAGGAGCAGTGCTCCGAGCGCCCCGCTCGCTCCGGCGAGCTCAGCCAGGCCTTCGGCATCGCTGCCGGTGAAGGCCAGGCTCTTGCCGGCCCCGGTACCGGCACCGGCGCTCTTAGCTTTCGTCGTGGCCCTTGTCGTGGCCGAACCATTGGCAACGCGAATGTTCTTGTGCGGCGGCCTGGGCGTCACGGGCTTGATCTTGCCCGGGACACAGTCACCACCCGAGGCGGTGGAGACATCGACGGCGACCGAGCAACCCGATGCCACCGAGCCGTTGGCGGCGAAGGCGTCGCCCGAGGCGGTGGAGTCGTTGATGGCGAAGGACTCGCCCGATGCCACCGAACCGTTGACGGCCACGGCCGAACCGGACGCAACCGACGTGGGATCGGCCACAGCCGTTCCCGACGTCGTGGGGCTGAACGACTCCGGCAGCACGCTCGGACCCGCGGCCGACAACAGCTCGGCCGGCGGGCCCCCGTCGGCACCCGTGGCGCCTCCGCTGGACATGAGCGTGGTGTCGGCCGTGCCGTCGGTGCCGTGAAGGGCGGCCTCCGACGAACCGGTCATCCCTGCGCCGGCGACGTTGGTGCCGGTGTCGGCGCCCGTGCCTGCGGCGGAAGCGGCCTTACCGCCCGATCCCTCCGAGGTCGACCCCGCGGGTGCGGCCGAAGCCGTGCCCGAAGCGAGCGTGGCCGACGTAGCGGCCATGCCCTGCGGGCCGGCCACCATCAACTTCGCCATGGCCGAGGTGGTACCGCTGGTGGCCTCGGGGCTGACGATCGACTCCGAGGTGGCGTCACCCGTGTCGCCGGTGTTGGTCGACGACGTCTGGGCCGTGGCCATGCCCGAGCTTCCGGACAGCGACGTCGGGGAGGTGGCCAGGTCGGCACCACCACCGCTGGCGCCGTTGGAGGCACCGACGGCGGCGGACGAACCGCCGGTGACAACGCCGGGACCGGCGTTCGCGGCCACACCGCCGGGGCCGGCGACGGGAGGAGCGACACCGCCGCCGCCTCCGATGCCGCCGAAGGCGAACACGTTGCTGAGGTTCTCGGCAGTGCCGGTGGGCCCGGACAAGGCGTCGGCCAGGGAGTCGGCACCCGAGTTGGCGGCGCTGTCGGCCGTGGCCGCTGCCGCCGCACTACCGGTGGAGCCGGTTGAGCCCGAACCGTGGGCGTCGCCCGAGTCACCGGAGGCGACCCGGGGAGATGCGGTGGCTTCGGAAGTGGCCTTGCCGGTGTCACCGGTGTTGGTGGCCGACGATTGGGCCGACGCAGCACCGGAGTCTCCGGAGGTAGCCGTGGGCGTGTCGGCGAGGGTGGCCGAGCCTCCAGGCCCCCCATCGGCTTCGGCTGTTGCCACGCTGCTCCCGCCGGTGGCGGTCTGGCCACCCGCGACCGGGGCGATGCCGGTGTTGGTGGCGTCACCGCCGGCACCGGAGACCGGAACGGCAACGCCGCCGGGACCACCGTCGCCGCCGATCGCGTCGGCGAAGACCGTGTTGGCGGCCAGGCCCGTGGCGCCCGAGGTGGCGTCGGAACTCGAACCGGCCCCCGTGTTGGCGGAGCTGGCGGCCGCCGCTGCGGCCCGAGCGTTGCCCGTACCGCCCGAGTCACCCGAACCGTGGGTGTCGCCCGACTTGCCACTGGTGGCATCAGGCGAGGCGACCGCCGTGGACTTGGCGTTGCCGGTGTCGCCGCTGTTGGTGGCCGACGACTGGGCCGATGACCAGCCCGAGTCTCCGGACGTGGCGTTGGGCGTGTCGGTGAGGGTGGCCGAACCTCCGGCTGCCCCGTTGGCCTCGCCCGTGGCCACGCTGGAGCCACCCGTCGCGGTCATCGGACCGGACACGGCGATGGCGCCACCGTTGTTGGTTGCGTCGCCGCCGTCACCGGCGACCGGGACGGTAACTTCGCCGGGGCCACCCAGGCCCCCGATGGAGTCGAGGCTGACCGTGTTGGTGGCGTCGCCCGTGTCGCCCGACGAGGACTTCGCGTTGGAACCCGCACCCGAGTTGGCGGCGCTGACCGCGGCCGCAGCAACCCGGGCGTTGCCGGTGTCGCCCGAGCCACCCGAGCCGTGAGTGTCGCCGGAGTCGCCCGACGTGGCCTTGGGGTTGGCGTTGGCCCTGGAGTTAGCCCGTCCGGTGTCGCCGGTGTTGGTGGCCGAAGACTGGGCCGATGCCGCACCCGAGTTCCCGGAGGTGGCCGTAGGCGTGTCGGTGAGGGTGGCCGAGCCTCCAGGCCCCCCATCGGCTTCGCTGGTGGACACGCTGGATCCGCCCGTCGCGGTCATCCGACCGGACACGAGGCCGCCGCTGCCGTTGTTGGTGGCCGCGCCGCCGGCGCCGGACACCGGGATGGACACGCCACCGGCGCCGCCGTCTCCGGCCAGGACGAAGTCGTTGACGGCGTTCTCGGCGATACCGGTGTCACCCGAGGCCGAGCCGGCGTTCGACAGGGCACCGGAGTTGGACAGGGCCAGGGCACTACCAGCCGCGGCGGAGTTCCCGGTGCTGCCGGAGGTGCCGGTGTCGTCGGTGGTACCCGAGTCGCCCGAACGGGCAACCGGGTCGGCCTTGGCCACGGCGTCGGACTTGCCCGTGTCGCCGGTGTTGGTGGCCGACGACTGGGCCGACGACCAACCCGAGTCTCCGGAGGAGGCGGTGGGCGTGTCGGTGAGGGTGGCCGAGCCTCCGGATCCCCCATTGGCCTCGCTGGTGGACACGCTGGATCCGCCCACGGCGGTCATCGGACCGGACACGAGGGCCCCACCACCGTTGTTGGTGGCGGCGCCGCCGGGACCGGCGACCGGGACGGACACGCCCCCGGGCCCGCCAAGACCACCGAGCTCGACCAGGCCGACCTCGTTGCCGGCCCTGCCGGTCTCACCCGACACCGAGTCGGCGTTGGATGCCGCCCCGGAGTTCGACAGTGCGGTAGCGGTACCGGCGGCCCGGGCGTTGCCGGTGTCGCCGGTGTCGCCGGTGTCGCCGGTGAGAACCGGGCCTTTGATGGCGACGACGACACCGGGGAGGATGGCGCTGTTGGCCGCAGCAGGACTCGACGTGGCCGCTCCTGTGTCACCCGTGGTGCCCGAGTCGCCGGAGATGGCGACGGGGGTGGAGGTGGCATAGGCGGTGGCGTCACCGGTGTCGCCACTGTTGGTGGCCGACGACTGGGCCGTGGAGGCACCCGAGTCACCGGACATGACGGTGGGCGTGGCCGTGAGTGATGCCGAGCCGCCGGCACCTCCGTTGGCCTCGCTGGTGGCAACGCTGTTGCCGCCCAGGGCGGTGGCCCGGCGGGACAGGAGGCCGCCGCCGACGTTGTTGGTGGCGTCACCACCGGCACCGGCCACGGGAAGGTCGACGCCCCCGGCGCCGCCGTCACCGGCGAGCACGAACCCGTCGAGGTGGTTGGCCGCAATGCCGGTCTGGCCCGACTCGGTAGTGGCGTTGGACACCGCACCGGAGTTGGCCTCGGCGTCGGTGTCGGCCGCGGCACGGGCATTGCCCGTGCTCCCGGTGCTGCCCGAGTTACCCGAGGTGGCCGGGCCCCCGATGGCGACCACCACACCCAGGATGCCGTCATTGGTGGCGGAGGGGCTGGTGGTGGCTGCACCGGTGGCGCCCGTGTCGCCCGAATTGCCGGTGAAGGCCACCGGAGAGGCGATGGCCATGGCGGTGGCGTCGCCCGTGTCGCCGCTGTTGGTGGCCGAGGACTGGGCCGTGGAGGCACCCGAGTCACCGGAGGCGGCGGTGGGCGTGGCGGTGAGTGAGGCCGAGCCGCCGGCGCCTCCGTTGGCCTCGCCGGTGGCGACGGTGTTGCCGCCGACCGCCAGAGTGCGACCGGCCACGAGGGCGCCGGTCACGGTGTTGGTGGCCGCGCCACCGTCACCCGAGACGGGCACCGACACGTTGCCGTCGCCACCGACTCCGCCGAGGGCGTCGAGGCGGGCGTCGTTGAAGGCGGTGCCGCTGTTGCCCGACGTGGCGTCGGCGTTGGACACCGCTCCGGAGTTGGCTTCGGCGGTGGCCGAGGCGGCCGCCCGGCCGTTGCCGGTGTTGCCCGAATCGCCCGAATTGCCCGAGGTGGCGCTGCCGCCGACGGCGACAGCGGTACCCAGGATGTCCCGGTTGATGGCGGTGGGCTCGGACGTGGCGTCTCCGGTGGCGCCGGTGGCGCCGGAGTCGCCGGTGACCACGATGGGCGATGCCATGGCCGCCGCAGTGGCGTCGCCCGTGTCACCGGAGTTGGTGGCCGAGGACTGGGCCGTGGAGGCACCCGTGTCGCCGGAGGTGGCAGTGGGCGTGGCCGTCAGCGTTGCCGAGCCGCCGTCGCCTCCGTTGGCCTCGCCGGTGGCGACGCTGTTGCCACCGAGAGCCACGGTGGGCCCAGAGACGAGGACCCCGCTGACCGTGTTGGTGGCGTCACCGCCGCCCCCGCTCACAGGGAGGGAGAGGCCGGGCAGCCCACCGTCGCCCGCCTGGGCGGAGGCGAGAAGTGCGTTGCCGGCGACACCGGTGTCGCCCGAGGTGGAGGTAGCGCCGGAGACGGCCCCCGAGTTGGCGGCGGCATCGGACGATGCCGCCCCCGAGGCGTTGCCGGTGTTGCCCGAGCTGCCCGAGGCGCCGGAGCGGGCGTTGCCGCCCACAGCGACGGCGCTGCCGAGAATGGCCGTGTTGACGGCCGTGGGGCTGGACGAGGCGTCACCGGTGGCGCCGGTGGCGCCGGAGTCGCCGCTGCTGACGATGCCGCCACCCGTGGCGTAGGCCGTGGCGTCGCCGGTGTCGCCCGAGTTGGTGGACGACGACTGGGCCAGGGACGGCCCCGAGTTGCCGGAGATCGCCGTGGGCGTGGCCGTGAGGGTGGCGTCGCCACCCATGCCGGCGTGCTGGGTGCCACCGTCGGCAACGGCGGAGCCGCCGACGGCGAGCGCAGCAGCAAAGCCTGCGGGGGCGTCGATGTCGTTGGTGGCGTTCCCACCGGCTCCTGCGGCAGCGGACCCACCCTGGGCCACCGAGGCACCGCCGAAGGCCGCGGCCAGGACAACCGACCCAGGCCCGGCGTCGACGTCGTTGAGCGCGGCGCCGCCTCCGGCCGAGGTGGGAGCGGCGAAACCGCCGGTACCGGCGGCACCGCCCTCGGCGGCCAGGATGAGGTTGTTGACGGCGATGCCGGTGCCGCCGGACACCGAGTCGGCCGACGACGTGGCACCCGAGTTCGACGTGGCGGAGACCGGCGTGCCCACGATCGCGGCGTTGCCGGTGTCACCCGAGTCGCCTGAGTCGCCGGAGCGGGCGTTGCCGCCTATGGCCACACCGCCGCCGAGGATCTCGGTGTTGACAGCCGACGGGTCAGAAGTGGCCGTGCCCGTGTCGCCCGTCTTGCCGGAGTTCCCGGTGCTGGCCGAGCCGGCACCGGAGGCCGAAGCGTTGCCGGTCGACCCGGAGTTGCCCGAGTTGCCCGACCTGGCGTTGCCGCCGACGGCCGTGGCCGACCCGAGGATGGCCAGATTGACCGCGGCGGTCTCTGCGTCGGCGTCGCCCGTGTTGCCGGTGGCGCCCGAGTCGCCGCTCGCAGCCACAGGGCTGGAGGTGGACAGTGCAGTCGAGTCGCCGGTGGCACCGGTGTTGGTAGACGAGGACTGGGCCGTGGATGCGCCCGAGTCACCGGTTGTGGCGGTGGGCGTGGCAGTCAGCGAAGCCGATCCGCCAATGCCGCCGTCGGCGCTGCCGACTGCCACCGACGGGCCGCCGATGGCCGCCACCACAACGAGGCTGCCGGCTCCGGCGTCGACATCGTTGGTGGCGTCGCCACCCGGACCGGCGTTGACGATGGCCGTGCCGCCGGCGCCGCCGTCACGGCCGCTGACGTCGAGGTCGGCCAGGTTGACCGCGTCGCCGCTGTTGCCCGAAGCCGATGTGGCCAGGGACTCGGCGCCCGAGTTGGACTCCGACGATGTCAGACCGGCGGCTGCCGCTGAACCGGTGTTGCCGGAGCCACCCGAATTGCCGGTACGGGCGTTGCCGCCGATGGCGGTGGCGTCGCCGCCGATGGCGGTGTTGACCGCAGCCGAGTCGGCCAGGGCGTTGCCCGTGTCGCCGGTGACCCCGGAGGCGCCCGACAGGGCGAGCGGGCTCGAGACGGAGACGGAAGTGGAGTCACCGGTGTCGCCATCGTTGGTGGCCGACGACTGCGCCGTGGAGGCGCCGGTGGCCCCGGAGGTGGCGGTCGGCGAGACCGACAGCGTTCCGGAGGCACCGTCGCCACCGTTGGCCGAGCCGGTGGCAACCGACGGGCCGCCGACGGCAATGGCGGCCACGAGGCCTGTGCCGGTGATCATGTTGTGGGCCGAGCCACCACCGGTGGACGTGGCGTCGACGCTGCCGCCGTCGCCTCCCGTGCCGCCGGAGGTGGCGAGGATGATGTCGTTGATGGCGATGCCGCTGTCGCC
Source organism: Acidimicrobiales bacterium (assembly GCA_038238185.1). Classification (GTDB taxonomy): domain Bacteria; phylum Actinomycetota; class Acidimicrobiia; order Acidimicrobiales; family AC-14; genus DATAQC01. The sequence goes on along the minus strand of JBBRXY010000022.1, from coordinate 30,696 downwards.
CGACAGGGAGTCGGACACGGACGCAGCACCCGAGTTGGACTCGGTGATGGCCCCGCCGAAGGCGAAGGCACGGCCGGTGGAGCCGGACTCTTCCGAGTTGCCGGAGGTGGCGGAGGGCGGGTCGGCAACGGCCGAACCGAGGATGGCGGTGTTGAGGGCGAAGGCGCTGGCCTCGGCGTCGCCGGTCTCCCCCGTGGCTCCCGAGGCGCCAGACACGGCGATGGGAGTGGACACGGCAATGCTGGTGGAGTCTCCGGTGTCGCCGGTGTTGGTGGCCGAGGACTGGGCCGTGGAGGCACCCGTGTCACCGGAGGTAGCGGAGGTGGGCGTGTCGAGGTTGGCGGCGGCACCGTTGCCACCGTTCGCCTCACCCACCGCGACGGACGGGCCACCGATGGCGAGGGCCCCTACCGGACCGGCAGCCGCCGAGGTGCCGGGGGTGCCGGGGGCGCCGGGAAGGGCGATGCCGAGGGCGCCGGGGGCGCCGGGGGCGCCGGGCACGCCGATGGTCGGGGAGATACCGATGCCACCGGCACCGCCGGCACCGCCGGCACCACCCACGCCGATGCCGCCCGTACCGCCGGCACCACGGCCACCGCCGACCACGAAGTTCGTGGCGTTACCGCCCGTGGCGTTGGTGGCAGCCGCGCCGCCCGCGCCCCCATCGCCAGCGCGAGCGGTGAAGTCGAGGTCGTTGTCGGCGGCACCCGAGTTGCCCGACAGGGAGGTGGCCACGGTGGCCGCTCCGGAGTTGGACAAAGCAAACGTGCCGCTCACGGCCCGGGCTGCACCCGTGCTGCCGGATTCCTCCGACTCGCCGGAGGTGGCCCGGCCGCCAGCAGCGTGGGCGCTCCCGAGGATGGCGGAGTTGAGCGCCGTGGGGCTGGTCGTTGCGTCGCCGGTCATGCCCGTGTCGCCCGAGTTGCCGGACAGGGCGACCGGCTCGGCCAGCGAGAGCGAGAGGGCGTCACCCGTGTCGCCGGTGTTGGTGGCCGAGGACTGGGCCGTGGAGGCACCCGAGTCGCCGGAGGTGGCGTCGGTGGTGGCGCTCAGGTCGGACGATCCGGCGTTGCCGCCGTTGGCCGATGCCGTGGCCACGCCGGGACCGCCGATGGATGTGGGGCTGCCGCTGGCAGCGCCACCGGTACCGCCGGCACCGCCGTTGCCGCCGATGCCGAAGCCGCCGGGGCCGCCGTTGCCGCCGTTGCCGCCGAAGGCGGGACCGCCGACAGCGCCGGGGCCGGGGCCGCCGAAGGAGAAGGCGCCGCCGCCGGGGCCGCCGGCACCGCCGGGGCCACCCACGGCAACGCCGCCGGCGCCACCGGCACCGCCGGCACCGGACCGGATCCGGGCGATGGTGTCGCCGCCGTCAGCCGTGGCGCTGGCCCGGCCGCCGTCGCCGCCGTTGCCGCCCAGGCTGGTAAGCGTGATGTCGTTGTCGGCGACGCCACTCTGGCCCGAGAGCGACTCCGACTGGCTGGCCGCCCCCGAGTTGGAGAACGTGCCGCTGAAGGCCGCGGCGCTGGCCCGGCCCGTGTTGCCCGACTCACCCGAGGCCCCCGAGATGGCCCGCCGGCCGGTGGCCGTGGCCGAGCCCAGGATGGCGTCGTCGCCGTTGATGGCCGAGGGGCTCGCCGTGGCCGCGCCCGTGTCGCCGGTGACGCCCGAGTCGCCCGAGTAGGCGATGGGCGTGGCCGCCGACGCAGCCGTGGCGTCGCCCGTGTCACCGGTGTTGGTGGCCGAGGACTGGGCCTTGGAGGCACCCGAGTCGCCCGAGGTGGCCGTGGTGGTGGAGCTCAGGTCGGCACCGCCGCCGGCACCACCGTCGACCGAAGCCGTGGCCACACCTGCGCCACCGATCGAGGTGGGGCTGCCCGAGGCCGCACCGCCGCTGCCGCCGGCACCACCGTTACCGCCGATGCCGAATCCACCGCCGGCACCTGCGCCACCCGTACCGCCGATGGCGGGGCCGCCGGCCGCGAGAGGACCGGAACCGCCGAAGGAGAAGGCGTCGCCGCCCGCACCGCCGGTGCCGCCGCCGCCGCCGACAGCCACGCCGCCGGTACCGCCGGCTGCGCCGACGCCCCCGCGAACCCGGGCCGTAGCGTTGCCGCCGGTTGCCGTCGGGGTGGCTGTACCGCCGTTGCCGCCGTCACCGGCGAGGACGAAGCTGTTGACGTCGTTGGACGCCGTCCCGCTGTTTCCGGAGGCGGAGTCGGCACCGGACAAGGCGCCGGAGTTGGCGGCGTCGAAGGAGTCGACGCTGGCCTGGGCCCGGCCGGTGTTCCCCGAATCACCGGAGTCACCGGAACGGGCGCGACGCCCGTCGGCGCTGGCGCTGCCGAGGATGGCGCCGTCGCCGTTGACGGCCGTGGGGCTGGCCGTGGCCGCCCCCGTGTCGCCGGTGACCCCCGAGTCGCCCGAGTAGGCGATGGGCGTGGCCAACGATGCGGCCGTGGCGTCGCCGGTGTCGCCGGTGTTGGTGGCCGAGGACTGGGCCGTCGAGGTGCCCGAGGCACCCGAGGTGGCCGTGTTGTTGCTGGTCAGGTTCGCAGCACCGCCCGCACCACCGTCGGCCGACGCGGTGGCCACGGCGTCGGCGCCGAGAGCCGTGGGGCTGCCCGAAGCTGCGCCGCCGTCGCCGCCCGCACCGGCGGCGCCGCCGATGCCGAAGCCGCCGGCACCGCCGGCGCCGCCGTTGCCGCCGACCGCAGGACCGCCGGTGGCGAGAGGACCGGAACCGCCGAAGGAGAAGGCGTCGCCGCCCGCGCCGCCGGTGCCGCCGGTGCCGCCGACAGCCACGCCGCCGGTGCCGCCGGTGGCGCCACGGCCGCCGATGACCCGGGCCGTGGCTTTGCCGCCGGTTGCCGTCGGGGTGGCGGTGCCGCCGTTGCCGCCCACGCCGCCGACCACCGTGTCGGTGATGTCATTCGTGGCCCGGCCGCTGTCACCCGACAGCGACGCCGACTGGCTGACCGCCCCCGAGGTGGCGGACGTGTCGGAGTTGACCGAGGCCCGGGCCCCGCCGGTGTTGCCCGAGTTGCCCGAGCTCCCGGAGGTGGCCCGCCCGCCGGTGGCCGTGGCCGAACCGATGATGGCGGAGTTGGTTGCCGTGGGGCTGGCGTCGGCCGCGCCGGTGGAGCCGGTAGCGCCCGAGTCGCCGGAGATGGCGATGGGGGCGTCGACCGCCGCCGCCGAAGCGTTGCCGGTGTCGCCCGTGTTGGTGGCCGAGGACTGGGCCGTCGAGGCACCCGAGGCACCCGAGGTGGCCGTGTTGTCGCTGGTCAGGCCGGCGGCGCCGCCGCCGCCGCCGTCGGCCGAAGCCGTGGCCACACCGTCGCCGCCGATGGCCGTGGGGCTGCCGGTGGCCGCACCGCCGGTGCCGCCGGCGCCGCCCGAGCCGCCGATGCCGAAGCCGCCCGCACCGCCGGTGGCACCTGCGCCGCCGATCGCCGGACCGCCGGTGGCGAGGGGACCGGAACCGCCGAAGGAGAAGGCGTCGCCGCCCCCGCCGCCGGTGCCGCCGTTGCCGCCGATGGCGACGCCGCCCCCGCCGCCGGTGGCACCTGCGCCGCCCCTCAGCGTGGCCGAGGCGTTGCCGCCCGTGGCCGTGGGATTGGCCGTGCCGCCGGTGCCGCCGTTGCCGGCGAGCACGAAGGTGTTGACGTCGTTGGATGCGTTCCCGCTGTTACCGGACAGCGAATCGGCGCTGGACACGGCGCCGGAGTTGGCCGAGGTCGACGAGTCAACGCTGGCGGAGGCCCGGCCGGTGTTGCCGGAGGAGCCGGAGCTCCCGGAGCGAGCCGGGCCGCCTGCCGCGGCGGCGCTACCCAGAATGCCGGAGTTTGTGGCCGTGGGGGCGACTGTGGCCGACCCGGTGGAACCGGTGTCGCCCGAGTCGCCGGACACGGCGATCGGCGTGCCAACCGAGATGGCGGTGGCGTCGCCGGTGTCGCCGGTGTTGGTGGACGACGACTGTGCCGTCGAGGCGCCCGTGGCGCCGGACGCCGCGGTGTTGGTGGTGTTCAGGTTCGCCGAACCACCCGTGCCGCCGTCGGCCGAGCCGGTGGCCACGGCGTCGCCGCCGATGGCCGTGGGGGTACCCGAGGCGGAGCCGCCAGCCCCGCCGGCGCCGCCGTTGCCGCCGATGCCGAAGCCGCCGGAACCTCCAGCACCGCCGGCGCCGCCGATGGCGGGGCCGCCGGCGGCGAGCGGGCCGGAACCGCCGAAGGAGAAGGCGTCGCCGCCCGCACCGCCGGTGCCGCCGCCGCCGCCGACAGCCACGCCGCCGGTACCGCCGGCTGCGCCGACGCCCCCGCGAACCCGGGCCGTAGCGTTGCCGCCGGTTGCGGTGGGTGAGGCGGTGCCGCCGTCGCCGCCGTTGCCGGCCAGCACGACGAGGGTGAGGTCGTTGTGGGCAACGCCGCTCTCGCCGGAGAGCGACGAGGCGTTGCTCACCGAGCCAGAGTTCGCCTGGGCATCGGTGGCGCCACTGGCGGACGCCCTGCCAGTGGCGCCCGAGTCACCCGAGTTTCCGGAGTGGGCCGGGCCGGCCGCTGCGGCAGCCCCGCCGAGGTTGGCGGTGTTGGTGGCGGTGGGGCTGCTGTCGGCAGCGCCGGTCGAGCCGGTGTTGCCGGAGTCGCCGGACACGGCGACGGGGGCGGACACCGCAGCAGCCGTGGCCTCGCCCGTGTCACCGGTGTTGGTGGACGAGGACTGTGCCGTCGAGGCGCCAGAAGCGCCCGAAGTGGCGTTGGTGTTGGTGGTGAGGTCGGCCGCTCCACCGTTGCCGCCGTCGGCCGAGCCGACCGCAACCGCGGTGCCGCCGATGGCCGTGGGACTGCCCGAGGCGTCGCCGCCGGCACCGCCGGCACCACCGACACCACCGATGCCGAAGCCGCCAGTGCCGCCGGCACCACCGGCGCCGCCGATGGCGGGACCGCCGACCGCTCCGGGACCGGGGCCGGCGAAGGAGAAGCCGCCGCCGCCCGCACCACCGGCACCGCCGGCACCGCCCACAGCGACGCCGCCGGCGCCGCCGGCGCCGCCGTTGCCGCCGACGACGTTGGCCGTGGCGTTACCGCCCGTGGCCGTGGGACTGGCCGTACCGCCGGTGCCGCCGTCGCCGGCGACCACTGCGGTGTTGATGGTGTTCCTGGCGTTACCGGTGTCGCCCGAGACCGAGTCGGCGCCGGAGACGGCGCCCGAGTTGGCCGCCGCCGAGGAGCTGCCCACGGCGCGAGCCGCACCGGTGGAGCCCGAGTTGCCCGAGTTGCCGGAATCGGTCAGGCCGGTGTCGCCCGAGTTGCCCGACACGGCGACGGGGATCGACGCGGCGATCGCCGTGGCGTCACCCGTGTCGCCGGTGTTGGTGGCCGAGGACTGACCGGTGGCCGCGCCCGAGGCACCCGAGGTGGCCGTGGGGCTGATGTTGGCGGTGGCGTTGCCGCCCGTACCGCCGTCGGCCGTACCGACAGCCACGCTGGTGCCGCCGATGGCAACCGGGCTGCCGTTGGCGTTGCCGCCCGCGCCGCCGGCACCACCGGGGCCGCCGAAGCCGATGCCGCCGGGAGTGCCGGGTCCACCGGGCCCGCCGATTCCGGCCAGGCCGCCGACGCCGATGCCGGGGGCGCCGGGGGCGCCAGCGCCCCCGTTGACGCCGATGCCGGGCGTGCCGGGGGCGCCGGGGGCGCCGTTGACGTTGGTGACGTTGGCCACCACGGTACCGGGGGGAGCGGCCACGGGACTGGCCGTGCCGCCGCCGCCGCCGAGGCCGCCCAGGACGACCGCGTTGACCGTGTTGGTGGCGTTGCCGGTGCTGCCCGACAGGGTGGTGGCGTCGGACACGGCGCCGGAGTTGGCCTCCGAGTCAGCGATGCCGATGCTGGTCACCTTGCCGGTGGACCCGCTGGAACCACCCATGCCCATGGCCGCCGAGGAGGCCCCGCCCGTCCCACCGGGGTTCGAGCCGGCGCCTGCGCCGTTCGATGCGTTGAGGGGCGACTGCGTGGGTGCCGTGGGGGCGGTGCCGTCGGTGACGCCGGGGACGGAGAAGCCGACGTAGGCGAGGCCGTTGCCGCCGAAGGGGTTGGAGGACTGGACGGGAAGAGCGCCGTTCGGGCCGAACGGGGAGCTGGACGAGCCCGAGGTGGATGCCGCGCCCGCAGCGGCGCCCGAGGCGGTTCCGGTCGAGCCGGTGGTGCCACTGAGGGCAACCGGGCTGGCGATGGCCACCGAGGTGGCGTTGCCGGTGTTACCGGTGTTGGTGGCCGACGACTGGGCGGTCGAGGCACCCGAGTCGCCGGAGACGGCCGTGGGAGCGGCAGTCAGGTTGGCCGAGCCGCCGGCACCGCCGTTGGCCGAGCCGGTCGCCACCGAGGCGCTGCCGCCGCCGCCGCCGCCGACGGAACCCGCGGTGCCGCCGGTGCCGCCGGTGCCGCCGCTCACGACCGCGTTGATGTCGTTGCTGGCATTGCCGGTGGGGCCGGACTGGGCGTCGGCGTGCGACGCCGCTCCCGAGTTGGCGTGGCTGGACGAGTCAGCCTTGACGGTGACCTTGCCCGCGGGGTCCGAGGCGGGGGCCGCCGCCGGGGTGGACACGGGGGCCGCTTCGGCCGCGACCGTGGACGGGGTGGTATCGGGCGCGGCTGTGGTCGTGGTCTGCCCCACCGCGGGGCCAGCCCCCAGAGCGACGAGCACTGTCGCTACGAGAGCGCCGAAAAAGGCGCTGACGCCCGAGATGCCTGCGGTTCCAGCCGTCTTGGTCTTCATGTTCATCCCTTGTCTGTGATGGACGCCCTCGACGAGCGACTTTGCGACAGTTGACGGGAGGTCGATGACCTTCCTCCCGCTGAAAAACTGGGTGCCGCCTGCGAGCAGCGTAGGCGCTCGGCGCGGACCCGTATCGGATGTGTCTTGGCCTGCAGTTTTCTCCTCGTACAGGTGCTCAGTGGCACCCGAGGAGTTCCTCCGCCGCCGGGCCAGGGCCAAAAGCAGCCCACCCAGCAGGAGCAGCAGAACGCCGGCGCGGAGGAGGCCGGCGGCATGGAGACCCGTGAGGGCGAGAGCCTCGCCCCGGGCCGCGATCGGAGTGGTGCCTGGTGCTGCGAGAACCCGGCTGCGGGTTCGTGCGGCGGGTCGGGACGCCTTCGGTGCAGGCGTCGTGGCCGGGGTGGTCCGGACGACCTCGGGGCACACGCCGCCCGAGGCGGTGGAGCCGTTGATCGCCGTGGAGCAGCCGGACCCCACCGAGCCGGCGGCGGCGATGGCGTCGCCCGACGAGACGGAGTGGTCGATGGCCGTGCCACACCCGGAGGCGACAGAGCCCCCGGTGGCGATGGCGCAACCGGACGCAACGGAGTCCGGCGACGATGAGGCCGAGCCCGATGCCGGGCCGCCCATGGGGTCGGGCAACGGATCGGCGTGGGTGGAGGCGAGGTCGGTAGGACCAGCGGCGGCCACGCTGGCCGACCCGGCTCCGTCGGCGGCCGCACCGCCAGGAACGGGGGCGGCGAGCGTGTCGGCAGCCGTGGCCCCGGCGGCGATGGTGGCGATGGTGGCGATGGGAGGCGAGGCCGCTGCGGCCGGTGTGGATGTGGCGGGCTTGACGGCCGAAGCAGCAAGCCCCAGTGACTCCACCTCGTTGGGGTCGACGGTGCCCGAAAGGCCCACCGGGTTGGCCAGGGCGGCGGACGTCGAGTCACCGGTGTCGCCGGTGTTGGTGGCGCTCGAGGACGCCGCGGCGGCCCCCGAGTCGCCGGTGAGGGCGATGGGAGTGGCGGTGATGGAAGCGCCGCCACCAGCTCCGCCGGAGCCGCCGCCAGCGGCGAGGCGGCCATCGTTGGTGGCGTCGCCGGTGAGCCCGGAGGCGGCATCGGCGCCGCTGTCGGCACCCGAGTTGGCGGCCGAGTCGGCGCCGGCCGAAACCTCGACGTCACCTGAAACCCCCGAGGACCCAGCACCCCCCGAGGACCCAGCCGCCCCCGAGGATCCGGAGATGGCCAGCGGGCTCGACCAAGCAATCGAGGTGGCGTCGCCGGTGTCGCCGGTGTTGGTGGCGCTGGAGGAGGCCGTCGCTGCGCCCGACGAGCCGCTGACGGCCGTGGGGTCCACGGTGAGGGTTGCGCTTCCGCCCGCCCCGCCGTCGGCCGACGTGGTGGCCACGCTCGACCCGCCCGTGGCGACAGCCGTGAGCGGCCCACCGACGGCGATGGCCACGTTGGAAGCGGCTCCCCCATTGGCGGCGACTGCGGAACCCGCCGTTCCGGCGGCGCCGCCGGCGCCTCCGTCGGAAGTGGCGTTGATGGTGTTGGACGCGTCGCCGGTGTCACCGGAGGAAGCATCGGCGGCCGAGGATGCCCCGGTGTTGGCGGCCGAGTCGGCCGTACCGTTGGCGGTGACGCCGCCCGTGCGGCCGGAGACACCGCGTCGGGCTACGTCGCCCGAGGATCCGGAGAGCGCCCCGGGGCCCGATGCCGCGGCCGAGAGGGCGTCACCGGTGTCACCGGCGTTGGTGGCGCTGGACCGGGCGGTGGCCGCACCGGAGCTTCCCGAGGTAGCAGTCGGCGAGACGGTGAGCGTGCTGGACCCGCCGGCACCGCCGTCGGCGGTCAGGGTGGCCACGCTGGAGCCGCCTGTGGCGACGACCGTGACCGGCGTAGCGGGTCCGACCCCGACAACGTTGTTGGAAGCGGCCCCACCGTCGGCGGCGGTTGCGACGCCGGCGACTCCCCCGGGCCCGCCTGCCCCGCCGTCGGAAGACACCGACACGATGTTGGAAGCGTCGCCCGTGTCGCCGGAGCGGGCGTTGGAGGAAGAATCGGCGCCGGTGTTGGCGCCGGAGGTGGCGTCGCCGTCGGCGGTGGCCGATCCGGTGGCGCCCGAGATGCCCCGGCGGCCGGTGTCGCCCGAGTCTCCGCTGACGGCCAGGGGGGCCGAGGCCGCCCCGCTCGTGGCCGCACCGGTGTCGCCGGTGTTGGTGGCGCTGGACTGGGCGATCGCGGCACCCGAGGAGCCGGAGGTGGCCGTCGGCGTGATGCTCACGGTGCTGGCGCCGCCGTCGCCGCCGTCGGCGGAGATGGTGGCCACGCTCGACCCGCCGGTGGCCACCGAGGAGACCGAACCGTTGGGGCCGACGCCGACAACGGTGTTGCTGGCGTCGCCGCCGATGTCGGAGGTGGCGCTGGTGCCCTGGCCGCCCGCTCCCCCGGCGCCGCCGGTGGACACCACGTCGACGCGGTTGGTGGCGTCACCGGTGTCGCCCGAGTGGGCGTCGGCCGACGACGCCGCTCCGGTGTTGGCCGAGCTGTCGGCCGTGCCGGTGGCGTCGGCGGCGCCGGTGCGACCCGACTGACCGAAGCGGCCCGCCGACCCCGAGTCGCCGGAGGCGGCGATCGGGACCGAGATGGAAGTGGAGGTGGCCAGGCCGGTGCTGCCGGTGTTGGTGGCACTCGACTGCGCCGTGGCCGGACCCGACGAGCCCGACGAGGCCGTGGGGTTGACAGTGACGGAGGTGGACCCCCCGTTGCCCCCGGAGGTGTCGGTGGTGGCGACGCTCGAGCCGCCGGTGGCCTCGGCGTGGATCGCCGTGCCCGGGCCGACGCCCGTTACGTGGTTCGAAGCCGAGCCGCCGGGCCCGGCCACCGACGATGCGGTCCCGCCGTCGCCACCGGCGCCGCCGGTGGCCGCGACGTTGACGACGTTGGTGGCCGACCCGGTGGAGCCGGTGGCGGCATCGGCGTCAGAGCCGGCGCCGCTGTTGGCGGCACTGTCGGCGTTGCCGAGGGCGTCAGCGTCGCCCGTGCGACCCGACTGGCCGAAGCGGCCGGCGGATCCCGAGTCTCCCGAGATGGCGATGGGAGTGGAAGAAGAGGAGGAGCCGGCTGAACCGGTGTCGCCGGTGTTGGTGGCGCTCGAGGAGGCGCTGGCGGCCGAGGGGGTGCCCCCGCTGGTGGCGGTCGGGGCCACGTTGACCGTGACCGAGCCCCCGTTGCCGCCGATGGCGTCGGCGGTGGAGACGCTGCTGCCGCCGATGGCCGTGACGTTGACCGGACCGCCGCCGATGCCGACGACCGTGTTGGTGGCGTCGCCACCGGTACCGGAGAGAGAGGAGGCGGTGCCGCCGTTGCCGCCGGTGCCGCCGGTGGCCACGACGGTGGCGCCGTTGGCGGCCGCACCGCCGCCACTGACCGCGGTCGAGGCAATGGTGACGTTGGCCGCTCCCCCGTCGCCGCCGCTGGCGTCGGCGGTGGAGACGCTGTTGCCGCCGATGGCCGTGGCGTTGACCGCCCCACCGCCGATGCCGATGACCGTGTTGGTGGCGTTGCCGCCGTTGCCTGCGGCCGAGGTGGCCGTGCCGCCGTTCCCGCCGTTGCCGCCGTTGGCTGCCACGTTGGTGACGTTGGTGGCCGACCCGCCGGACCCGGTGGTGGCGTTGGCGCTGGAGCTGGCACCGGAGTTCGCCGAGCTCGACGAGTTGCCGATGGCGGACACGTCGCCGGTGCCGCCCGAGGTGCCGGTGCCGGAGCCGCTCGAACCCGAGACCGCCGTGGGACCGCTGTTGGAGTCGGAGGTGGCCGATCCGGTCCCGCCGCCGTTGTTGCTGCCCGACTGGGCGGTGGAGCCGCCGGTGCCACCCGTCGCAGCTGTTGGAGTCAGGGCGCTCGATGCGCCACCGCCGTTACCGCCGGCCGCACCGCCGTTGCCGTTACTCGTACCGCCAATTGCCGTTCCATTTGCGTTACCACCGCCGATTGCTGCAGTGAGGTTTGTGGCACTGCCTGCATTGCCTGCTTGAGTGTCACCACCAACGGCAATGCCGTTGGCTGTTCTTCCCTTTCCAACAGCGATGGTCGTGTTGTCGGCATTTCCTCCATCAACGCCACCGGACGCACTGCCACTGGCATCGCCACGAATGGCGATGACGGTGTTTTTGGCGTCCTTGCCGGAACTACCGGCGGAGCCGCCGCTGGCACTTCCGCCGATGGCGATGGTGGTGTTGGAGGTGTCGGAGCCGGGGGCGCCCTGGGACGTTCCGCCGGTGGCGTTGCAGCCCTTGCCGATGACCACGGTGTAGAGGTTGGTCGGTCCCTGGCTACCGGCGATCGTGCGACACCCAGCGGACTGGGTGAACGTCGAGGTGGTGCCGGGATCCGCCGAGGGAACGTTCGAGAGGTCGGCGCCGGAGGTCGACGACTGGTTGGAGTCGGACCCGCCGTTGGCGTTGGAGGGGGAGGCGTAGCCGCTGGCAGGCCCGGGAGCGGTGGTGACGGCGACGGGTCCGGCGACGACAGGAGCCGGGGCCGGGGATCCGGTCGGGGTGGACGAGGTCGTCGGCGCCGAGCCGGGTTTGGCGGCGACCGGGTCGGGGGCGCTGATGGAGCTCGACGAGGATGTCTCGGTGCTGCCCGGGGAGGAGGGCGACGTTGTGGTGACGGTGGTGCCGTCGGTGACGCCTGCGGAGGCGGGAGTGCCCGGGGTGGATCCAACCGGCTGGTCGCCGGTGGCCGGGGGGGGTGTGGTGGCACCCGGGTCGGCCTGAGGGGCGTCGGGTGTCGGGGCGACGGCGGCGGGGGGAGCCTCCGGGGGGGGTGCCTGGGCGGGGGGAGGCGCCTCGGCGGCGGGGGCGGAGCCGGCGTCGACACCGGAATCGGCGACCGCCGGGCGGGAGGTGAGGATGAGCAGGAAACCGGCCGCGAGCAGGGCAAACGCGGCCCACACGGCCACGCTCACCTTCCTCGGATGCTCGGTCCTGCCCACGATCAACGTGAAATCCCCTCGGTACCCGGTCGGGTGGCGCGGGAGACAGAAGTCCCCCGAGTCGGGTTTGTCTACCACGCCGGCCCCGGCCAAGGCAAGCATGTTGAGGCCCAAATTGGGGGTCTGACCTGCGGGTTCACAATTTCAGGGGTCGCGTTGGAAACGCGTTGGACCACTTCAATCCCTATGTTGGACGGTGTTGTCCTCGGCCCCGCAGTACCGATCTGCCCAAGAAAAGGTCACGACAATGCTTTTCGACCGGGCCCGGCGGGCTTGCCACGGCCGGCCTCGACCCGTGATCGAGGCTGGCACGAACACCGACGGTGTTGGAGCCGGACCCGAGCGGCCCGGCGGGCTGCTCGAACCAACCGTGGGCCCGGCAGGGATCGAACCTGCGACCAAAGGATTATGAGTCCCCCGCTCTGACCACTGAGCTACGGGCCCGCAACCGGTCTGTGGCGGCAGGTCGAACCTGCGGTGTTGGAACTCGGCGCTCCGGGGGTGGGACTCGAACCCACAACAAACGGCTTAACAGGCCGGTGCTCTGCCGATTGAGCTACCCCGGAATCCGACCGACCCTACCAAAGCTCAGGCCCGCCCCGAGGCCCCGATGCGCGGCACCGACACCCGCCCCGGCCCGCCGGGGACCCCAGGTGTCCGGGTGAGGAATCGGGGTAGAAAGCCCTCATGAGATTCCGACTCGGAGTGTTGACCGGGTTCGCCGGGGGCTATTACCTGGGGACCAAGGCCGGACGTGAACGTCACGAACAGATCAATCGGGCGCTTCGCCGGGCCCGGCGGTCGAATGCGTTCGAGGCCGCCGCCGACAAGACCAAGACCGCATTCATCGACCGGGTCGATGTGGCCCGGGACAAAGCCCAGGAACTGGTCGACAGCCGGCTGGGCAATGGGCAATCGAATGGGTCACCGCTGCCGTAACCAGCACAATGCCGGCCTGGACCAACACAACGCCACGGGTCAGCGACTATTCCTCTTCGAGGTAGTCGCGAAGCTTCTGGCTCCTGATCGGGTGCCGGAGTCGAGCGAGGGTCTTGGCCTCGATCTGGCGGATGCGTTCGCGGGTGACTCCGAACTCGCGACCCACCTCCTCCAGTGTCCGAACCTGGCCGTCGTCGAGGCCGAACCGGAGACGCACGACCTGGCGCTCGCGTTCGGTGAGCTCTTCCAACGCCTCGCTGACCGCCTCGGCCAACAGCGCCCGAGCGGCGGCATCAGCCGGCTCGACGGCTTGGCGGTCCTCGATGAAATCGCCCAGGGCGCTCCCCTCCTCCTGGCCCACGGGCATCTCCAACGACACCGGCTCCTGGGCGATGCGTTGGATTTCGCGCACCTTGGCCGGCGACATCTCGAGCTTGATCGCCAGCTCTTCCGGGGTCGGTTCCCGACCCAGCTCCTGGAGGAGCTGGCGCTGAACTCGGAGCACGGTGTTGATCGTCTCGACCATGTGCACGGGGATGCGGATCGTCCGGGCCTGGTCGGCGATGGCTCGGGTGATGGCCTGGCGGATCCACCAGGTGGCGTAGGTCGAGAACTTGAAGCCCTTGGTGTAGTCGAACTTCTCGACGGCCCGGATCAGGCCCAGGTTGCCCTCCTGGATCAGGTCGAGGAAGAGGAGGCCCCGGCCCATGTATCGCTTGGCGATGGAGACGACCAGGCGCAGGTTGGCCTCGGTCAACTGCTTCTTGGCATGGAACCAGGCGGCCACCACCGCCTCCAGGGGGACCAGCTCACCGTCGTCGACGGTGCCGTCGGGGCCTACGTCCTCCAGGGCGGCGATGCGGGCCGCGGCCTCCAAACCCGCCTCGATGCGGCGGGCCAGCATCACCTCGTCGGGTCCGCTGAGGAGGCGGATCTTGCCGATCTCGGTGAGGTAGGTGCGCACCGGATCGGCCGATCCGGCCCGGTCGCCTCCGTCGCGTCCCGCCGGCGCACCGGGACCGGATTGGCCGGGGTCGTCGGGCTGCCGCCGGGGGCCGGGGGATCGTCGCTGGGGGGCGCGGGGGACAGGGAGGGGCGATGCCAGCTGCACCCCCGCCGGCGGTGTCAATGGTTCGTCGATGAGATCGACGGCCTCGTCGAGCTCGATCTGCTCGACGAGGAGCTGGCGGCGGACACCGTCGATCACCTCGGGCGTGAGCTCGATGTGACGAAGCACCGAGACCACCTCGTCGGGCGTCAGCGATCCCTTGGCTCTGCCCCTGGCTACGAGGTGAGCGAAGGCCTCGGTGGAGACCCCTTCGGGCGGGCCTGCGAGGGCGTTGGCCTCCGTCATCTCCACCAGTCTGCCTCCCGCTGCCGGCCCGCGGGGCCGCAGACGGTCAGACATCCCGCTCCGCCAGCCACCGGAGCAGTCGGTCCGTCGCGGCCTCCCGGGTGGAGGGCTCCCGCAACTCCTCGATCGCCGGCTTGAGCCAGGCGATGAGCGGCCCGTAGGCAGCGGGGTCCGGCGCCTGGCGGGCGACCGCCTCCAGGTCGGCCAGGGCCCGCTGGGCGGCCTCGTCAACGAGCCGGCCCAGGACGTCGTCGGGGTCGGATTCGGCGTCGCCCTCCTCGACCGCCAAGCGATTCAGGAGGGACGCAGCCTCGGGATCGGCCACCCCGATCGCCTCGTGGAGAGAGCCCGCCGCCGCCAGCGCTCGCTGGGCTGACCGGATCGTCGGGTCGGCGAAGAGGCCCGCGTGGAGGCGCCCGGCCAGTGCGTCGGGATGGTTGACCGCCAGCCGCAGGGCCTCCAGCTCAGGGCCCCCATGGTCCGGGGCGGGCGCCCTCCGGGTGGCCGTTACGTCCGCCGCCCCGGCCTGCCGGCCTGAGGCAGTACCGGCCTGCCGGCCTGAGGCAGTACCGGCCTGCCGGCTTGAGGCAGTACCGGCCTGACCGGACGCGATGGCGGCGGTGAGCACCTCGTTCAGGCGGTCGGCAGGGACGTGGGTGAGAGGGCTCACCTGCATCACGTACTGATCCCGTACCACCGCGTTCGGGTGTTCGGCCACGACCGCCATGGCCAGCTCGGCAGCCCGGGCCCGTCCTTCGGGGGAGCGCAGATCTGCCCCGGCCAGGGCCCGCTCGAGGCGGAAGGCGAGGAACGGCTTGGCGCCGGCGATGGCCTGGCGAAGGGCCTCGGGATCGCGCCGGGACAGGTCGCCGGGGTCGAGCCCCCCAGGCAGCTCGGCCACGGCCAGGTCGAGCTCGTAGCGCTGCTCCCACTGGTAGAGGCGCTCGGCTGCCGCCTGGCCGGCAGGATCGGCGTCGAAGGCCAGGACCACCCGGCGGGCGAAGTTCTTGAGCGTGTGGAAGTGCTGCTCGGCCAGTGCCGTGCCGCATGTGGCCACGGCTCTCGGCACCCCGGCCGAGGCCAGGCCGATCACGTCGGTGTAGCCCTCACACACGACGACCTCCCGGCTGTTCACGATGTCGGCCTTGGCCCAGTTGAGGCCGTAGAGCACCCTGGACTTCGAGTAGAGCGGGCCCTCGGCCGAGTTCTTGTACTTCGGGGGGTCGCCCCCCGGCAGCTGACGGCCCCCGAAGGCCACCGGATCGCCTCGCACGTCGAAGATCGGGAACATGATCCGGGCCCGGAACACGTCCTGCTGGCGGTGGAGGCGGTTGAGAAAGCCCAATCCCGTCTGGGTGAGCACGTCGGCGGGTACCTTCAGGGCGCGGCACAGGGCGTCCCACTCGCCGGGCGCCCAACCCAGCCGGTAGGCCCGGACCGTATCGCCGTCGTACCCCAGGTCACGCAGGTAGGAGCGGGCCTCGGCACCGTCCCGACCGCTGAGCAGTCGCTCGTGGTACCAGTCGACAGCTGCGGCCATGGCGTCCACCAAGACGGCCCGACGCTGGCGCTCCTTGCTCACGGCGGCGTCGTCGTAGGCGATCTGGATGCCGGCCCGCCCGGCCAGGCGTTCCACCGCCTCGGCGAACTCGAGGTGCTCGACCTCGCGCACGAAGGTGATCACATCCCCCTTGGCCCCGCACCCGAAGCAGTAGTAAAGGCCCTCCTCGCCGTTGACCGAGAACGACGGGCTCTTCTCGGCGTGGAAGGGGCAGAGTCCCACCCAACGCCGGCCGACCCTGCGCAGGGCCAGATGCTCACCGGCGATCTGGACGAGGTCCGACGCCGCCCGCACCCTCCCGATGTCCTCGGTGACGATTCCCACGGGTGCTCCTGGTTAGCCCCGGGCCCCGCCGGTAAAGTTCCAGGAGGCCAGGTGCAGGCTGGGCACGATGGCATCGGTGCCCCGCAGGCGGGCGTCGGACCCGATTGCCACCACGTTGCCCGGCGCCAACGCCTCGGCGAACGACTGGGTGAACCGCAGGTTGGCGACGGCACGGGACACCTCGCCGCCCTCGATCAGGAACACACCGTTACGGGTGAGGCCGGTGACGACCTGGGTCTTGGGATCGAGGATGCGGGTGTACCAGAACTCGGTGACCAACAACCCCCGGTCGACCCCGGCGATCAGCTCCTCGAGACCATGATCACCGGCCCTTAGAACCAGCGTCGACGGCGACGGGCCATAGCTCTCCCCGCCCGGGACGCCGTGGCCGGTGCTCTCGGTCCCCGCCTGGGCCGCAGTACGGCGGTCGTGAAGCAGGTTCGCCGGTACGCCGTCGCGCACCAGGTCGAGGCGACGACGAGGCGTGCCCTCGGCATCGAAGCCCAGACCCACGGCCCGTTCGTCGCCGACGTCGTCGGCCAGGTTCACCGCCGGATCGAACTGGGCCTCACCCAGGCGGACGAACGAGCGCCCTTCGCTGTAGGCCTTGGCCGAGAACCCGTACCCGACGAGAAAATCCAACACATCGGCGACGCACGGCGGTTCCAACACCACCTGGTAACGGCCGGGGGGCAACTCCAACGGGTCGGCACCGGCCCGGGCCTTGGCCGCCGCCGTGGCACCCGCCCGGCCACCGTCGAGGTCGCTCAGACGAACCGAGGACTGCCAGCCGCTGCCGTCGGCCGTGGGCCCGAGCGGCCCGGACCCGAGCGGAGGGCCCGGCCCGAGCGGCCCGGCGCGGCGGTGGATCCCGTCGACGGTGGCGTGGCTGGTGCGCCCGTCCACGCTCCGGCCGGCCGAGTTGGAGAAGAACACGTCGTAGCCGCTGCTCGAGCAGTAGCCGGCCGCCGACAGCTCGGGACCGGCATCCACGAACTGGCGAACCACGTCGGCCCGCTCCGAGGCCGGCGCCCGGTGGGTGGCCGGGTCGTAGTGAGCGCCAAACCCGGCCGTTGCTGAGCGAGGTGCCGGGCCCGAGCGGCCCTCTGAGCGAGGTGCCGGGCCCTCCGGCTGGGCCAGACCGGGCCACCGCTCGTCGGGCGGCCGCAGGCGGGCGGCCTCGAATGTCGTCTCCACTAGCCGCTTCAGCCCGTCGAGGTCGGTCCGGTCGGTGGAGGCGGCGGCCAGGCGGCCATCCGTAGCCAGGCGCAGGCGCACCCCGACGTGTTCCTCGGCCACGTTCTGGTGGATGTGCGAGTTGGCGAACCGGGTGAGGGCGCCACGACCGGCGGTTGCCGTGACCTCGGCCTCGGCCCGGCCCCCCACCAGCTCCAACACCCGTTCGCACAGAGCCTCCAACCCGTCCGCTTCAGCCATGTGGACCACCCCGCAATGCCCCCGGCCGGCTCATGCGGGCCACGGTCGCCGTTCTGGTCACGTTTCGGGGGGTTGTAGCCCCCCGATACGCGACCAGTTCGCCGTGGAGCCGCCCGACGAGGCTCACCCCCGCACGCCGACGCGGACGTTGCGGAACCGGGCCGGGACCGAGGGGTGTCCGGTGTGGCCGATCTGCATGGGCTGGCCCTTACCGCAGTTGGGTGTCCCCCAGAAGATCCACTCGTCCGGCCCGCCGAGGCGGTCGAGGGACCCCCAGAACTGGGGAGTGATGCCCGTATAGGTGGGGTTCCGGACCAGCCGGCCAAGCCTGCCGGCCTTGATCTCCCGGCCCATCTCGCAGCCGAACTGAAAGTTGAGGCGCTTGTCGTCGATCGACCAGGAGCGGTTGGTCTCCATGTAGATCCCCTCGGCGGTGTCGGCAACCATCTCCTCAAGAGACGAGTGCCCCGGCAGGATCCCCACGTTGGTCATGCGCACCATCGGCAGCCGGGCCCAACCGTCGGCCCGGACCATGCCCCCCGGCGCCACCCCGGCCAGGCCGGCAGAATCCCGGCCCGAGAGGACACCGACCCACACGCCCTCGCGAACGATGTCGACACGGCGGGCGGGCGTGCCCTCGTCGTCGTAGCCGAACGAGCCCAGAGCCCCGGCCAGGGTGGCATCAGCGGTGATGTTCATGAGCGGCGAGCCGTAGCGGAAGCGACCGAGCTCGGCCAGGTCGAGGAAGGACGTCCCGGCAAAGGCAGCCTCCCAGCCGAGGATCCGGTCGAGCTCGATGGCGTGGCCCACCGACTCGTGGATCTGGAGGGCGAGCTGCTCGGACCCGAGGACGAGGTCGGTGACCCCTTCGGGGCACTCCGGGGCACTGAGTAGGGCCACGGCCTCGGCCGCCACCCGCTCGGCATTGCCGGCCAGGTCGGCCTCACGGACGAGCTCGTAGCCGAGCGTGGCCACCTGGCCGCCGATGCCACCGTGGGACCGGCGCTGAGTCTCCTGCTCCCCCACCGCCGTGGCACCCATGGCCGCGCCCGACTCCACCAGGTGCTGGGAGATGCGGTGACCCTGGCTGGACACGAACCACTTGCGGGTGTCCCAGAAGTTGACCATGGCATCGGCCACCGAGATGCCGTCGACGCCGACCATGGTGGCGGTGGCCTCCACCAGCAGGTCGCCCTTCTCGGCCAGGGGGATGTCGGCGGGATGCTCCTGCCAACCCGACTCCCAGTGGTCGGCGACCACCGGGACCTCGGCCAGCTCGAGCGGCGGACCGGGCACGCGAGCCGACGCCCGCGCGATGGCCGCCGCCTCCTCGCCGGCCCGGCGGGATCCCCCGGTGTCGAGGCCACCGGTGTCGACGGCGGGAGTCGCGAAGAAACCCCAGGACGACCCGATCAGGGCTCGAACCCCGACTCCGAGCGACTCGCCCCGGCGCAGGCCGTCGAGCTCTCCATCGGTGGCGTGGAGGAACTCGGTGGCGCTCTGGACCACCCTGGCGTCTGCGTAGGTCGCACCGGCGGCGAGGGCTCCCTCGACGGCGGCAGTGGCGTGGTCGAACATCTCGGCCGAACCTACCGCCCCTCCGCAGCCAAGATCGCCCGTCCCGGGCCGTGGGCGAGCCACGGTGCCTCCTCTCGGCGTCGCCTCGTGTGTGTCGGAGCGCGCGTTCGCAGTGTGACGGCCGACAACGACGCTCCCCCGGTCGGTCGTCATGCTCAACTTCACGGCGCAAGTGCTACAGGGGAGATGGGGAGACATGGACACTCGCAGCGATGTACGAGTCAGAAGCCGCCGACCGAGGGCAGCCGAGGAGCCGGACCTCTCGGCTCTGGTCAGGAACGCGGCCGAGGGCGACGAGCGGGCCTGGGTCGCTCTCGTCGAGCGCTTCTCGGGTCTGGTGTGGTCGGTGGCCCGCTCGTTTCGGTTGAGCCACGCCGAGGCCGCCGACGTGTCCCAGACGACGTGGTTGCGCTTCGCCGAGCACCTCGGCGACATTCACGAACCACAGGCGGTTGGCGCCTGGCTCGCCACGACCACCCGGCGCGAGTGCCTCGGTACGCTGCGGAGGGCGGGTCGGACCGTCCCGACGGATTTCGACGACGACCACCTCGTCTCGCCCGACGACACGGCCGAGGTGGATGCCAGCCTCGACGCCGGCCGGCAGTGGGCGGCGCTGAAGCGAGCCGTCGACGAGCTGCCTGAGCCAGGCCGGGCGCTCCTGGGGGTGCTGATGACCGACCCGCTCCGAGCTACATCGAAGCAGGGAAGGCGCTGGGCATGCCCATCGGCAGCATCGGCCCGACGCGGGCCCGCGCCTTGAAGCGGCTGCGACGCGCCAGCTGGATCAGGCCGGCCCGGTCGACGATGCGCACCCGCCCCCGGTTCAACTCGATGGCACCGACCTTCTCCTCCCGACGCAACCCACGATTGACGGTGGCCCGGGTCGGGCCCGCCAGCCCGGCCATATCCTCCTGAGTGAGAGGCACGGTGTCGCCATACACCTCGGAGAGCTCGAGGATCCGCCGCCAGAGGCGGCCGTCGGCGGGAAGGTAGAGCGCCTCCAGCAACCGATTGGTGACCCGGTGCATTCGCGCGGCCAGCAGCTGGATCAAGAAGTCGGACACCGCGGGATCGTCGCGGCGCAGGTCGGAGAACGTGGCCTCGTCGATCGAAAGCGTCTCGGTCGCCTCCATGGCCACCGCCGATGCCGTTCTCCTGCGACCCGGCGCCAGCAGGGCCAGCTCACCGACCACGTCGCCGGCCACGTCGCGGGCCAGCAACAGGTCGACGGTAGCCACCTCCCCGCGGGGCGTGGTGACCCGGACGGCGATGCGACCCTTGGCCACCAGGTGCACCGTCGTGGTCGGGTCGCCCTCGTGGAACAACACCTCGCCGTTGGCGAACCGCCTCCGGCGGGCGCTGGCGATCACCCGCCGGACTTCGACGTCGGGAAGTCCGTCGAGCATCTTCCAACGCACCGCTCAAGAGGATAGGGGCGCGGCCGGGGCAGGCGGGCCGCCGCCCACCGCTCCGACTGCTGAGGTCAGGGGACCATGCGTGCTGAGGTCAGGGGACCTTGTACTCGGTGATCATGTCCTTCACGAAGTGCGGGGGTCCGCCCGCATGATCCTCGAGGAAGCACAAGAACGCATAGGAGCCGGTCGCGAACTGCGCCCCGGCGACCTCGCTCAGGCCCGGGTCGAGGGCCCCCACGCTCACCGCCTTCTGGAAATCGATCGGCGGCGGACCCGCAGGAGCCGTGGTTGCCGGCGCCGACGTGCTCGGAGCCGACGGGTCGGAGGGTGCAGGCGGCCCCTGGGAGGACAAGAAGGTCTTCACATCGGCGAGCGTCGTGCCCGGCTGCATCGGGAACGCCACGAAGTGATGGAGCTCGTTGGGCCCGGCGTTCGTGAACTTGACCAGTTGCTCGCCGGCCTTGATTCCCTTGATGTCAAAGCCATACTCCTTGGCCTTGACGGTGGCGCTGGTCGACGGCAGATCGGTGACTGAGGAGCTGGCCCCGGACGTGAAGGTCCCGATCATCCCCAGACTGGTGTGGGGCTTGTTGTCGTCGGTGGTCTCGGTGCAGACGTACCAGTACGCCATGTCGGGGGCGAGCTTCACGTAGGCGACGCCGGCCGGGGCGCCCGGGCCGACGGCGCCCACTCCCCCGGCGGCGTGCAACCACGCGGGGATGGGGGCGCCCTCGCTGGCGAAGTTCTCCACGATCTCTTCCTTGGTGTGGGTGCCGTCGACCGTGAGCAGCTGGAAGTCGTGAGGCTGCTGGCCGTTGTTCGTCAGGCTGAGCTTCACCACCCCACCAGGGATGCTGGCGGGAAGGTCGTAGGAGAAGTCGGTGGCGGTGATGGCCACCTCGGGGGCCTTGGAGGCGGCGGCGGTCGTCGCCGTGGACGACGTCTTGCTGGAGCTCCCGCACGCGCTCAGCGCGAGTCCGACGACAACCATCATCAGCACCGGCGCCCGTCGACGGCCGCGTTCGGTGAACATTCGCATGAGCGACTCCTGTCAGGTCACGGGATCGGCCAGGCTGGTCGCCCCCCCCGGATGATGAGTATAGAGAAGCGAGAGACGCCAGGCTGAGTGCTGTTGGGACCGTTCGTGAGCGTTGACGCGCCGGCGGTCAGCGGGCGGCGAGGATGGCCTGGGCAGCGGCCAGGCGGGCGATGGGCACCCGGAAGGGCGAGCACGACACGTAGTGCAGCCCCGCCTCGTGGAACAGGCTGATCGACTCGGGGTCGCCGCCGTGCTCGCCGCATACGCCCAACTTGATCGACGGCTTGGCTGCCCTCCCCCGCCGGCACGCCTCCAGCACCAGCTCGCCCACGCCGGCCCGGTCGATGGTCTCGAACGGGTTGCGGGCCAGCAGGCCCTTCTCCAGATAGGCGGGCATGAGCCGGCCCTCGATGTCGTCGCGGCTGAAGCCGAAGGTCATCTGCGTGAGGTCGTTGGTGCCGAAGGAGAAGAAGTCGGCCTCTTCGGCCAGCTGGCCGGCCACGATGGCGGCGCGGGGCGTCTCGACCATCGTGCCGATGGTGACGTCGACGGGCTGGTCGATCCCGACCGTTGCTCTGTCGCCGCTCCCGGCCGCTCTGGCCTCGGCGACCGCGGCCTCGACCCAGCTCCGAGCCAGAGCCATCTCCTCGCGACCGACGGTGAGGGGGATCATGATCTCCACGATGGGCCGGCCCCCGGCCGCCACCCGGTCGGCAGCCGCCTCCATCAGGGCCCGCACCTGCATGGCGTAGAGGCCGGGCTTGATCACGCCCAGGCGGACGCCACGGGTGCCGAGCATGGGGTTGAACTCGTGCCACATCTCGGCCGCCCGCATGAGCCGCTGCTCCTCGTCGGTGAGAGGCGTGGTGGCGGCCTTGATGGCCAGCTCGTCGGTGCGGGGGAGGAACTCGTGGAGAGGCGGGTCGAGGAGGCGCACGGTGACGGGCAGTCCGTCCATGGCCTCGAGGATCTCGGCGAAGTCGGCCTTCTGGGCCTGGCGCAGCTCTTCGAGAGCGGCCGCCTCCTCGTCGGGGGTGTCGGCCAGAATCATGCGACGCACCACCGGGAGGCGCTCGCCCAGGAACATGTGCTCGGTGCGGCACAGGCCGATGCCCTCGGCACCGAACTGGCGGGCGTTGGCGGCATCGGGGCCGGTGTCGGCGTTGGCCCGAACCGCCATAGTTCCGCGACGGATGTCGTCGGCCCATCCCAGGATGGTGGCGAACTCGGGCGTGGGCTCGGCGACGGTGACGCCGACGGCGCCGAGCATGACCCGCCCGGTGGTGCCGTCGACGGAGATCGTGTCGCCCTCGTTCACCGTGGTCCCTCCGGCGGTGAAGGTGGAACCGGTGATCACCACCGCTTCGGCGCCGACCACGGCGGGCTTCCCCCATCCCCGGGCCACCACGGCGGCGTGGCTCACCAGCCCGCCTCGCGAGGTGAGGATTCCCTGGGCGACGATCATGCCGTGGACGTCCTCGGGCGAGGTCTCGGTGCGCACAAGGATGACTTCTTCACCCCGATCGGCGGCCGAGGCGGCGTCGTCGGCGGTGAAGTACACCTTGCCCACCGCCGCTCCGGGGGAGGCGGCCAGGCCGGTGGCGATCACCGCGGCGTCGGTATGGGCGAACTGGGGGTGCAGCACGGAATCGAGGTGATCGGCGGTGATCCGCTGGATGGCCTCCTCACGGGACAGCTTGATGGCCTCGTCGGTGGTCATGTCGACGGCCATCTTCAGTGCCGCCGTGCCCGTGCGCTTGCCCACCCGGGTCTGCAGCATCCAGAGCTTGCCGCCGTCGATGGTGAACTCGGTGTCGCACATGTCGCGGTAGTGGCGCTCGAGACGCTCGAAGATGCCCAGCAACTCGCCGTGGATGGGCGGGAACAGCGACCGCATGTCGTCGAGAGGAAGGGTGTTGCGGATCCCGGCCACGACGTCCTCACCCTGGGCGTTGACCAGGAAGTCGCCATAGGCGCCCTGGGCGCCGGTCGCCGGGTCGCGGGTGAAGCCGACGCCGGTGCCCGAGTTGTCGTCGCGGTTGCCGAACACCATGGCCTGGACGTTGACTGCGGTGCCCAATTCGTGGGGGATGCGCTCGCGGACCCGGTAGGCGACGGCGCGGGGGCCGTTCCACGAGCTGAACACGGCCTCGATGGCGCCACGAAGCTGGTCGATGGGGTCCTGGGGGAACGGCGAGCCGGTGTGGCTCGCGACCACGGCCTTGAAGTCGTCGACCACGTTGGCCAGCAGGTCGGCAGGGATCTCGGCGTCGCTCTCGGTGCCCGCCTTGGCCTTCGCCGCCTCGAACAGCTCGTCGAACTCCTCGCCCGAAACCCCGAGCACGATGCGGCCGTACATCTGGACCAGCCGCCGGTAACTGTCGTAGGCGAAGCGGGCATCGCTGGTCTGGGCCGCCAGCCCCTCGACCGACTGGTCGTTGAGGCCCAGGTTGAGGACGGTGTCCATCATGCCGGGCATGGAGAACTTGGCTCCCGACCGCACGCTCACGAGGAGGGGGTCAGTGGGATCGCCCAGGCGACGGCCCATGGCCTTCTCCAGGGCCTCGAGCTGACCGGCCAACTCGTCGGAGAGGCCGTCGGGCCACCCGCCGTGCATGTAGGACCGGCAGGCGTCGGTGGTGATGGTGAACCCGGGCGGGACAGGGAGGTCCAGCACCGACGTCATCTCGGCCAGGTTGGCGCCCTTGCCTCCCAGCAGATCCTTCAGGCTCATCGGCGGCTCCGCATGCCGGTGGTCGAAGGCAAAGACGTAGGTCACGCGAGGTTCTCCTGGGCCGGGGCTCTGAACCGACGAGACTACCGGGAGCCCGCCGCCCCTGTTCCGGGGCGCAAGACGCGCTGGCGTCCGGCACGATTCGCGCCCGACAACGCCGTGGGGCCCGCCGGCCTGAGGCAGTGGTGGCAGTGTCAGCCGGTGGCGGCGGAGGCCAGGCGGTCAGCAGTCGGAGGGTCGGCGCCGAGCACCAAGGTGACCACCGAGCCGGACCGGACGATGCGGCCGGTGCCGGCCGGGCCCGAGAAGCGCCCTTCGACCGCCGGGCCGGAGTCGGCCCAGCCCGGGGCCCAATCGACCAGAGCCCCGGCCAGCCGGGCGGCGTCGGCATCGGTGTCGGCCTGCCAGCGCTCGACCAGGCCCAGGCTCGTCCCACAGCGCACGGTCTCGAAGACGTCCCCGTTCCAACCGGCCGCGGCCTCCTTGGCCTTCGAGTCGTCGAGCTCGGTGCCCAGAAGCTCGCCCATGGCGAACTCGCCGAGCACGTTGCGGCGCCGGGCCTCACACCCGCTGGTGGCCGCCACGTCAGGAAGGGCGGGCGGATTGGAGTTCTGACCGGCGGCGTAAGTCTCGGGATGGAGGATCTGCTCGGTCGACGTAGGCGGACGGCGGTAGGCCGCGTTGATCCCGGCGTTGACGTCGGGTCCGTCACCGGCCTGGGTCTTCACGAACGCCAGGCCCGCGCTGTAGGGGAAGTACAGGGAGTGAAGAATGAACGCGGGAGTGTTCATGACCTTGGTGACCGTGTCGGTGTCGGCTGATCCCAGTCCTCCCAACGCGTAGCTCAGCTGCTCCTCTTCGCTCAGGTACCGGTCGGCGAAGCGGGCCTCCAGGAACTTGGCGTCGCCTTCGATGAGGGCACTGAAGGCACTCGCCTCTTCCTCCCGGTCGGCATCGTCGAGCGCCTGGGTACCGGACCCGAAATCGAACCACTGGTCAGTGAGGGCGTGGTCGAGCTCGTGAGCCAGCGCCACCTTGGAGGACCCGTCGACCTCGCCGCCACCACCGGAATCGCCGACCAACAGCTCCTTGGTCAAAGGGTCGTAGTACCCGAGGATCACCCCCGAGAGCAGATCATCGATTGTCTTGGTGTAGTCGAGGTCGGCCGGGATCAGATGCAGGATGCGCAGGCTGTCGGCGTCGCCGGCCATCCGATCGACGTGGCGGTCCCGTTCGTTGGCGGCCTGGGCCCGCCGGGACAGCTCGTTGCGCGACACGACCTCCACCTTGAGGGGCGACTTCCAGGCGAGCCCCCGCAGGTCGGCCACCTGCTGCTTGATCGTGGTGATGTACTCCGGCTCGGCTGGGTCTGTCTTTGCCGCCGTGGTGGAGGGGGCGGAGGACGACGGGACCTCGGTTCCGGCCGGGCCGGCTTGGCGGGGTGCAGGCGAGGACCCTCGCGACCGGCGGACGGCCACGATCACCAGTCCGGCACCCAGCACAACGACGGCGAGCAGCCCGGCGATCACGGACAGACGGCGTCGGGAGGGGCGGGCGTGGTGGGGGCTGGTCAACGATTCTCCAACGGCAAGCTACCCGCCGTCGATTCCCTCGCGACGGCGGGGCGCGCGACCGAACTGGGCAGGTTCAGGGTGGCTCTGGCCACCCTGAACCTGCCCAGAACGCGGGGGTCATTCCTCCAGGCGGCCGCGAAGGTGAGCCACGAGCTCGGCGATGGGCACGCGCTCCTGTTCCAGGGTGTCGCGGTCGCGCACGGTGGCCGCCGCATCGTCGAGGCTCTCGAAGTCGACGGTGACGCAGAACGGCGTGCCCGCCTCGTCCTGGCGGCGATACCGCTTGCCGATCGACTGGGTCTCGTCGTAGTCGGTCATGAACCGCGGTTGCAGGAGCTTCAGGACCTCGCGGGCGGTGGGAACGAGCGTGTCCTTCTTCGACAGCGGGAGCACCGCCACCTTGATGGGAGCCAGCCGGCGGTGCAGGCGCAGAACGGTGCGCACCTCGCCGCCGGCGTCGTCCTCGTCGTAGGCAGCCAGGAGAAACGCCATCATCGACCGGCCCACGCCGGCGGCCGGCTCGATCACGTGGGGCACGTAGCGCTCACCCGACGCCTGGTCGAAGTACTCCAGCTTCTCGCCGGAGAACTTGGCGTGCTGGGTGAGGTCGTAGTCGGTGCGGTTGGCGATGCCCTCCAGCTCGCCCCAGCCCCAGGGATAGGCGAACTCCACGTCGGCTGTACCTGTCGAGTAGTGAGACAGCTCCTCGGTGTCGTGGGGGCGGAGTCTCAGCTGGTCGGAGGGGATTCCCAGATCGGTGTACCAGCGCAGCCGCTCGGCGCACCAGTACTCGAACCACTTCGTGCCCTGGTCGGGCGGCACGAAGAACTCCATCTCCATCTGCTCGAACTCGCGGGTGCGAAAGATGAAGTTTCCCGGGGTGATCTCGTTGCGGAACGACTTCCCCTGCTGGGCGATGCCGAACGGCGGCTTCTTGCGGCTGGTCTGGAGCACGTTGGCGAAGTTCACGAAGATGCCCTGGGCCGTCTCCGGGCGGAGGTAGGCCACGGCGCCGTCGTCCTCGACCGGACCGACGTGCGTCTTGAACATGAGGTGGAACGGGCGGGCCTCGGTGAGGTCGTGCGATCCGCAGTTCGGGCACGCCGGGCCGGCGTCGCCGTCGGGTTCGGGAAGCTGGTCGGCCCGCCAGCGCTCCTTGCAGTTACGGCAGTCGACCAGTGGGTCCGAGAAGGTGGCCAGGTGGCCCGAGGCCTCCCACACCTTCGGGGCCATGAGGACGGCGGCATCGAGACCAACGATGTCGTCGCGCTCCTGCACCATTGCCCGCCACCACGCCTCCATCACGTTGCGCTTCAGCAGCACCCCGAGGGGCCCGTAGTCCCAGGTCGAGCGGAAGCCGCCGTAGATCTCGCTGGAGGGGAAGACGAACCCGCGACGCTTGCACAGGTTCACCACCTGTTCGGTTCGGTCGGCCATGGTTCGGAGCGTAGTTGCAGCTCCGTGACCCATCTCCCGGTCGACACAGCGCGAGGCTGCGGCGATGCGAACCCGGGTGTTGATCGGTGTCGGCGTCGTGGCCGTGGTGGCTGCCGCGCTGGCATTGGTTGTCGTCCGTCACCGCACCGGCACGTCGCCAGCCACCGCTCCCCCTTCGACGGTCGCCGCCCTCAGGCTCCGGGTCGGCCTCTGGGGCGACATCCCCTACACCGCCGCCGACGCCGCCGGGTTGCCGGCAACCATCGACTCCATGAATGCCGCGAACCTCGACTTCTCCGTGTTCGACGGCGACTTCAAAGGGGGTGGGCCGTGCGAGGACCGCGTGTACACCCAGGCCGTCGACCGGTTTGACCAACTCGACGCACCCGCCGTCTACGTCGTCGGTGACAACGAGTGGACCGACTGTCGCGGCGGGGGTCGCGACATCAGCGACGAGCGTCTCGACCATCTTCGCCAGGTCATGTTCGCCGGGCCGGACAGCTTCGGGCAGCGCACCATGGCCCTCGAGCACCAGAGTCCGGACTACCCGGAGAACACCCGGTGGCAAATGGGCGGGGTGGTGTTCGTGGGGGTGCACGTGGTCGGGAGCAACGACCACCAGGCCGACGCCGCCGAGTCGGCCGCCCGCGACGCCGCCGGGCGGGCCTGGTTGCACGACTCGTTCGACCTGGCCGGCCGTTCACGAGCGGCCGGGGTGATGGTGATCATCCAGGCCGATCCCTCCTTCGAGTTGGTCAGCCGTGCCGACCGGGTGAACAACGGAGTCGACGGCCTCGACCCGTTCGTGGACGCCCTTCGTGACGAGACCGTCCGCTTCGGCCGGCCCGTCGCGCTGGTCCACGGTGACGAGCACCGCTACCGCCTCGACCACCCCCTGCTCGACAAGTCCGGTGCACCCGTACCGAACCTGGTCAGGCTCGAGACGTTCGGCACTCCCGAGCTGTCATGGGTGCTGGCCACTGTCGATGCCCGCGACCCCCAGGTGTTCCGCTTCGACATCCGCCGCGTCGGGTGACCGCGGCGCGCGACCAGCGACGGCGCGCGCCCGCAGCGTCTCAAGCCCCATACCCCCGGCCAACACCACGAGACCGCCCACCCCGTCGAGCCAGTAGTGGTTCGCCGTTACCATCACCGTGAAGAGGGTGAGGAAGGGGTAGGCGACGATCAGGGCCTTGGTCCACCGTCGGCGCAGCACCGCCAACAGCGCCACCGCGCACCACGTCGACCATCCGATGTGGAGGCTCGGCATGGCGGCCACCTCGTTGTCGTCCTTCAGGTTTCCCCGATCGAGAGGGCCCATCCCGCCGATCGTGGCCGGAGTGTCGACGAAGTGGTACGAGGGAGGTAACAACCGGGGCGGCGCTAGCGGCCACAGGAAGAAGCCGGCGAACGCCAGCACGAGCATGAAGCCGGCGCCGTTGCGCATGAAGGTGTAGCGGCTGCGGTTGCGCTTCCAGAGGATGACCAGGGCCACGACCGGGATCACGAAGTGGACGGTTCCGTAGTAGACGTCGAAGAACTGGATCACGAGATGCCAGGAGAGGAACCACTGCTGGATCGCCGCCTCCCGGAACAGGCCCACGGCCTGTTCGAGGCGCACAACCTGGAGGGCATGGTGGTACGGCGACACTGTCGGCTCGGGGATGATGCCCCGGAGGCGCTCGAAGGTCTGGTAGCAGATGAACAGGACGATCACCTCCTGCCATCCGGGCCGGGGGCCGACGAGGAACCGGCGCCAGCCCGACGGAGCCGGTTTCACAGACGTGACGTCAGTCACAGCGGCGGACTCTCACCAGCGGTTCAGCACCGTCACCGATCGGAGACGGCGCTCCAGATGGTGTTCGATCGACCGGGTGACCAGACGATCGACCTCCATGGTGGCGGCGCCGTCACCGTGATTGAGGGCCCGGGCCAGGTCGCCCGTGAGCACCCGGCGGATCAGGTCGATCGCCTCGGGCGAGACCAACGGTGCCGATGTGCGTTGGGCGCACGCACTGCAGAGCACTCCACCCACGGCCAGGTCGAAGCCGACCCCGTCGGCCACTGGCGCCTGGGTCGGGGGCTGGCCGCAGCCGGCGCAGCCGTCGAGGACGGGCTGGGCGCCCTCGCCGGCGAGCACCTTCAAGAAGAACGCCGGCACCAACAGGGGCGAGTTGTGGACGGCGAGGGCCCGCAGCGCTCCCAGCAGCATCCGGTAGAGGCCGACGTTGGCATGGCGTTCCTGGGCCACCTGGTCGGCGACCTCGAGCAGGGCATTGGCCTTGGCCAGGCGGTCGAGGTCTTCGCGTACCGTCCTGAAACTCTCAAGCGACTCGACCTGGGTGACGATGTCGAGTTCGCGACCCTCGTACATCAGCAGGGCCACATGGCCCAACGGCTCCACCCGCCCACCGAACCGGCTCTTGGTCTTGCGCACGCCCTTGGCCACCGCCCGGACTTTTCCCCGGCCCTTGGTGAGGAGGGTGACAATACGATCGGCCTCGCCCAGACGCATGGTGCGCAGTACCACTCCCTCGTCGCGGTAGAGCCCCATGCGGTAGCCAGTATCCCCCGCCCGGGCCGTGGGGACGGGACACCGGGCACGCTATTTCGGTTGCGTACCGCTGAGGTGGGTCAGGAGCCACCCGTCACGTCGCGTTCCCAGAACAGGGCCAGGGCGATGCCGTCGCGGTCGGCGAAATGCAACATCCCGCCGAACGGGGTCCCGGTCGGGCCGGAGTTGGTCACGCCGTGGTCGTCCAGCCGGTGCGCCCACGACTCGAGCTCCTCGCCGGAGGTGACGCTGAACGCCAGGTGGTCGAGACCCAGGTTCTCCGGTCCGAAGGATTCGCCGGTGCCCAGGTGCTGGACCAGTCCGAGCGTCTGCCGGGTCCCCGCCAACCGCATGACGACGACCCGCCGGTTGTCCAGTTCCTGGCGGAACGTGGGCTCGAAGCCGAGCACCTCGGTGTACCACCGGATGCTGGCGTCGAGGTCGCTCACCGACAGCGCCGCGTGATGGAGTCCCGCCAGGCCGGCCATGGCCAAGGATGCCAGAACCAAGGCGTACCTGACCGGACGGGGTGGTGGCTCAGGCCAGGGAGCGGCGGGTGGCCTCCACGTCGAGGGCCATCTGGGACACGAGGTCGTCGGCCGAGTCGAACCGCTCCTCGCCCCGGAGCCGTCTGACAAAGCGAACCCGGGCCGCCTGGCCGTAGAGGTCGCCGTCGAAATCCAACAGGTGGGCCTCCAGGACCGGTGACTCGCTGGCATCGTGGAACGTGAGCCGTCGCCCGACGGACATGGCGGTAGCCCGCTCGCAGCCGTCGCCGTCGACGTACCAGCCGGCATAGATGCCGTCGCCGGGAAGCAAGATCTCTGCGGGCACGGCCACGTTGGCCGTCGGGTACCCCAGTTCCCGTCCACGGTGGTCACCGTCAACGACGGTGCCCCGCACTTCGTAGGGCCGACCGTGGAGGGCGTTGGCGCCTTTGATATCGCCGGCCGCGACCAGCCGCCGCACCGCCGTCGACGACACCGAACCGCT
>JBBRXY010000021.1:0-42246 GCA_038238185.1 Acidimicrobiales bacterium | reverse complement strand
GGTGCTGCCCTCCGGTCAGACGACGCGCCTCACCCTTCAGGCCGTCGACGTGATCCACGGGTTCTACGTGCCCGAGTTCCTGTTCAAACGAGACGCCGTGCCCGGCCAGATCAACACCTTCGACTTCCACCCCGTGCGCACCGGGACGTTCCTCGGACACTGCTCGGTGTTCTGTGGCCTCCGCCACTCAGACATGCTCTTCGACGTTTCCGTGCTCAGCCCCGCCGACTACGGTCGCTGGCTGTCCGGACAGGAAGCCCAGGTGACCCCGTGACGCTGGTGACCCCATGACCCTCGTCGACGAGAAGGAAGTGGCGCTCGCCGACGAGCCGCCCGAACATCCAGAGGCCTCCGGGCTCCTGAAGTGGTTCACCACCACCGACCACAAGGTGATCGGCAAGAGCTACATCTTCTCGGCCTTCGTCTTCTTCTGCCTGGCCGGCGTCCTTGCCCTGCTCCTGCGCACGCAGCTCGCCCAACCTGGCAATACCGTGCTCGACCAGCAGGACTACAACCAGGTCTTCACCATGCACGGCACGATCATGATGTACCTGTTCGCCACACCGTTCGGTTTCGGTCTGGCCAACTATTTCGTTCCCCTCCATATCGGTGCCCCGGACATGGCGTTCCCCCGCCTCAATGCCCTGTCCTACTGGATGTTCCTGGGCGGCGGCCTCATCGTCGTCTCCGGATTCCTGACCTCGGGCGGTGCCGCCTCGTTCGCCTGGGTGTCCTACGCCCCGCTGTCCGATGCCGTGCACACGCCGGGGGTCGGGGCCGACCTGTGGATCGTCGGGCTGGTCCTCACCGGCCTGGCCACCATCGCCACCTCGGTCAACATCGTGACAACCGTGTTCTGCCTACGAGCCCCGGGCATGACGATGTTCCGGATGCCCATCTTCACCTGGAACATGCTCGTCACGTCGGTGCTGGCCCTGCTGGCGTTCCCGGTGCTCACCGCCGCCCTGGCCCTGCTCTACTGCGACCGCCACTTCTCGATGCGCATCTTCGACGTCAGCCGCGGCGGGGTGCCGATCCTGTGGCAACACCTCTTCTGGTTCTTCGGCCATCCGGAGGTGTACATCATCGTGCTGCCGTTCTTCGGCGTGGTCACCCAGGTCTTACCTGTCTTTTCGCGCCGGCCGATCTTCGGCTACACCGGCATCGTGTTCGCCACCCTGGCCATCGCCGGCCTCTCCGTCGGGGTCTGGGCCCACCACATGTTCACCACCGGTGCCGTCCTGCTGTCGTACTTCTCGGCCATGTCGTTCCTCATCGCCGTCCCTACGGGGGTGAAGTTCTTCAACTGGATCGGCACGATGTGGGGCGGCAAGATCTCCTTCCCCACGCCCATGCTGTTCTCCCTCGGGTTCATGGTGGTGTTCCTCCTGGGCGGCCTGTCGGGCGTGCTGCTGGCGTCGCCGCCCATCGACTTCCAGGTGCACGACACCTACTTCGTGGTGGCCCACATGCACTACGTACTCTTCGGCAGCGCGGTGTTCGGCGGGTTCTCCGCGGCCTATTTCTGGTATCCGAAGATGACGGGGCGGATGCTGCGCGAGGGGTGGGGAAAGCTGCACTTCTGGGCCCTGTTCATCGGGTTCAACGTCACCTTCTTTCCCCAGCACATCCTGGGTACACGGGGAATGCCCCGCCGCATCCAGACCTACGGCGCCAGCGAGGGCCTGTCGTTCATGAACCTCCTGTCCACGCTGGGTGCGTTCCTGATCGGAATCTCGACGGTGATCTTCATCTGGAACATGTGGGTCTCGTGGCGGAAGCCGGTGGTGGCCGGCGACGATCCGTGGGACGGCCACACTCTCGAGTGGTGGACCACGTCGCCGCCGCCGCCCCACAACTTCACGTCGCTGCCCCCTATCCACTCGGACCGCCCGGTCTGGGACGCCCGGTACGGGGTCCCCGACCGGGGTCAGGTCGACGGCGTCGACGTGGGCACGGCATGAAGACCGAAGGGGTCGTCTTCGCCAGCCTCGGTGCCTTCTTCGCCGTCATCACCACGATCTACTGGTTCACCAGTCACGAGGACGCGGGCAGCACCCTCCTGCTCACCACCATCGGCCTCGGTCTCATCCCCGGCACCTGGCTCATCTGGATCTCCCGGCGCCACCCTCCGCGACTCGAGGACCGCGGCGACGCCACCATCGCCGAGGGTGCCGGACGCATCGGCTCCTTCCCCGAGTCGAGCGTGTGGCCGCTGGGCTTCGCCGGCGGACTCTCGCTCGTGGCCCTGGGTCTGGTCTTCGGGATCTGGTTGGCGCTCCCCGGCTTCCCGCTCATCGGGATCTCGATGGTCGGCGCCATCCTCGAGGGCCGGCGCGGCGCCGAGCCCGGCTACCCCGAGGGCGAGCCCGACGGTCCCTGAGCAGTCTGTGCCCATCGAACGACGGCCGCGAAGTCGGTGTCGCTCAGGACGCGCACCGCCATGGAGAAGTAGATCTTTGGACGGTTGGCGTGGAGCCACGTCGACAAATCGCTACCGCCGGCGCCTCCGCCGGTGGGCGCCTTCCCGATCATCGTCAATCGGCGCGATGCCTCGCCCTTCAAGTCGATGGACTTGAACGCAAGCTCACCGACACGCTTCTTCGTATCGGCTGAGCCCTCACGCCCTGACGCCTTCTCGTTCGGGCTGTTCGCGTGCCTGGGCGTGCCCATCATCTTTGCCTCGAGAAGAAACTCGATCTCACGAGTCGGGTCGCCCGGATAGACGCCGTCGAGGTTGTGCACCGGGATGATCAGACCTGGAACCTTGCGACGCAGGTAGAGGGTCTCGATATCTGAACAACGCTCTAGGAGCACCGCGAGCACATTGTTGAACCAGTCGCCCTTGCCGTTCTGCAGGGCACCGCTGAGTGCCTTGCTTTGCGCCTTCCTCGCGTCGTCGTCGCCATCGAACACCGGCGGCAGGTGGCTGTCGAAATCGGACATCGCCGCGACGAACTGTTCCTCGACCTGGTTCCAACTCGTCGCACCGCTTCGCTCGACCTCGTCGTACATCGAGCGAAGGGGACCGCAGTACGGGTTCGTTAGGAGAACCGACTTCGGCTTCCGAGGCGCGATGCGAGGGGCGGGCATGGTCAGGTCCAGCCAGGCAGTGGATCGATCCCGTAGATCCTTGTCGCGGTCGCAGTTGCAGCCTGTACATCCCGATCACGAAAGGCGCGGGCCAGAGAGCGTCGCTCGCGCTTTCCAATCGATGATGGCGTCGGCACGCGGATGCGCCGAATGTACTGAGCTTGGAAGCGGTAGCAGCCGCCGCGCATCTTCACGCAGTAGGCGTCGACGAAAAGATTCGCAACATCGGATAGCAGCAACCCGCCGAGGACTTCAAGGTCCCACTCATTCGAGATGACGAAGTACAGGTTGTGGTGCGGATAGAAGCGGCCCTCGTCGAGAACCGGATGACTTGCGGCCTTGATGTCAGGCAGCAACAGCTTCGGCCGCTGCAGCAGATCCGGACTCACACGATCGATCGTGCGGTGCCACGACTCCGGCCGGCGTTGCGCGATGTGGCGGGATCGAAGCACTCGCTCGTTCGCGTGCATGTATGACTCCATGCGCGGAAAGCGATGCAGATCGGCGAGACGGCCCTCCTCCCATGGATTCACGACGAAGGAGCCCGACCACTTGACCTCGCCGCCGACGAGGTCGCTGGACATGACGAGCGGAAGCAAGCGCTCGCGTTCAACACAATCCTCGTCGCGGGTGATGTACACGCTGTCGGCCCCCGTCGCGACGCCGATGCCCACTCGCGTCCGGGTGGCGGCGTCTTCAAGGACTGGGAAACGCTTCTCGAGATCGCTGAGGATCGCCAGGCGAGCGGGGTCTCCCGACGGCCAGAGCTCATCCGCAGGGAACCAGGCGTTGAGCCGCGCCGCTCGAAAACCGCTGCGTTCGATGGCCGCCGTCCGCCCGCGTAGTGCCCACGACCGAAGGCGGTTGGCCTCAGGCGCACCAAAAGGAACGATCGGTCATCGCCAACACTGCCGGTCCCTGCGGGCGTCTCCGGATCACGGTCACGGCCGGGTACGCCGAAACCTCATCTTCGAATGCATCGGCGTCGTGCATCTCGACGATCGTTTCGACGGAGTAGTGGTCTGCGACCAGACGACGCAGATCTGCGCCGTACTGGTTGTGCATCCAGCGATCGGCGACGATGAAGCCCAACGCGCCACCATCGGTTAGGAGACGAAGCCCGCGCTCGATGAAGCCGACGTACACGTCGCTTCGTCCGCGCATCGTCGGGCAGGCCGCTCGGTAGGCGACGGTTCGGGTCAGCGGCACGTTCTCAAGTCGGATGTACGGCGGGTTCCCGAGGACGAAGTCGGCTGGTTCGATGTCGTCGTCGAGTAGGAAGTCGCGTTCGTGTATCCATGCCTTCGCGAGCTGCTCGGCGACAGGAACCTGAACGCCGCCATCGACGAGACGGGTCGTTGCCAGCTTGCGCGCTCGCTCAATGTTCAACTCGGAGAGATCGAAAGCTCGGAGCGCGTCAGCCAGGGCGATTGGACTTCGGCCGTGCTTGGCACACGAGGCGATCAGGCGGTCGATTATCGGCCCGAGGAACGCGCCTCGCCGCATGCCGGCTCGAGTGCCTTCAACGACGCCAGATCGCGATCGTCCGTGTAGCCGACAAGGTCGAGGATCAAGTCGACGACCCATCGACGGGTGAACACCTCGCCGAACTCCTCGGACGACAACGACGTCAAGCGTCCGGGCTCAGGATCGATGGCGAGATTCAGCATGAGTTGTCTCTCGTGCACGGTCCACTCCCCACAGGGTAGAACATATGTTCGACTTTGGGGGGGGAAGGGGATTGGCCGTGGCGAACCACGCACTGCGACCGTAGTCGCCAAGTCAGGACCACCGGTGGACGCAGGCCAACCAGGCGGCTCCGCATCACCGGCCGACCCTCGGGAAGGCCGCCTCGACCAACACGCCGACGTACCCGCTCGATCGTGACCGAGTTGCGCCGAGCGAGCGAGCGGAACGCCGCCAGGTCTCCGACAACAGCGAGAGTCCGCCGCTCTCGCTGGCCGGTGGTGCGGGCCCGGTTCACGAGGATCGTGAACCGCGACCACGTCGACGAAGGCGCTCTCCTCCCCGGCACGGAGCCGGGCCAGGAGCTCCTGCTCCTCCCCCATGGGTCGACACTCTAGGAAGAAGGCTCTTGTAACGCCGCCGTCACGAAGGAAGACTCCATGGCATGACGATTCTCACCGAAAAGCAGGAGGAGCTCTGCCAACAGAGCCAAGGGGACTTCAGTGACCTACGGGCACTGTTCATCAACTGCACCCTGAAGCGATCCCCGGAGCCTTCGCACACCCAGGGCCTGGCCGACCGGTCGATCGAGATCATGCGCCGCCAGGGCGTCACCGTCGACGTCATCCGGGCCGTCGACATGGACATCGCCACGGGGGTCTGGCCGGACATGACCGAGCACGGTTGGGAGCGCGACGGGTGGCCGGCCATCTTCGAACAGGTCATGGCCGCCGACATCCTCGTCCTCGTCACCGCCATCTGGTTGGGCGAGAAGACCTCGGTATGCACCCAGGTCGTGGAGCGCCTCTACGGCAACTCGCACCTGCTCAACGACAAGGGCCAATACCGTTACTACGGCCGGGTGGGCGGATGCCTGGTGACGGGCAACGAGGACGGCGTGAAGCACTGCGCCATGAACATCCTCTACTCCCTGCAGCACCTGGGCTACGTCATCCCTCCCCAGGCCGACGCCGGATGGATCGGCGAGGCGGGACCGGGACCCTCCTACCTCGACCCCGGCTCGGGCGGTCCCGAGAACGACTTCACCAACCGCAACACCACGTTCATGACGTGGAACCTGCTCCACCTGGCCCGGATGCTGAAGGATGCCGGCGGCATCCCCGTCCACGGCAACCAGCGCTCCGAATGGGATGCCGGCTGCCGGTTCGACTTTCCCAACCCCGAGCACCGCTGATGGCCAGGACCGACATCCGCGCCGTGCCCGATCCGTCGCTGGAGCCGCCCGCCCTGCCGCCCGAGGGATTCGAGTGGCACAAGGCGCTCGCTGTCGACGAGCTGCCCGAGGGTCGGGTCAAGACGGTGAGCATCGGGAGACGTTCGCTGGCGCTCACCCACCACTCGGGCGGCTACGGCGCTCTCGACAACCGCTGCCCGCACCAGGGCGGGCCGCTCGGCGAGGGGTCGATCGAAAAGGGGTGGCTCCGGTGCCCCTGGCACGGCTACGACTACTCACCGTGCAATGGGACGCCGCCGCCGGGGTTCACCGACGCTCCCGCCGGCTACCGCACCGAGGTGCGCGCCGACGGGGTGTACGTGGCTCTGCCGCCCGATGTCGCCCACGCCCGTACCGTCTCCGACGTCATGGTCGAGACGATGATCAACTGGGGCATCACCCACATCTTTGGCATGGTGGGCCACTCCAACCTTGGACTGGCCGACGCGTTCCGGGCCGCCGAGGAGCGGGGCGAGCTCACCTTCGTCGGCATCCGTCACGAGGGTGCGGCGTCGTTCGCCGCCGGCGCCTACGGGAAGCTCACCGGAGGCCTCGCCGCCTGCTTCGGCATCGCCGGGCCGGGCTCGACCAACCTGCTCACCGGCCTCTACGACGCCAAGGTCGACCGGGCCCCGGTCCTCGCTCTTTCCGGCCAGGTGCCGTCCAAGGTGCACGGGCGGGGTGCCTTCCAGGACGTCGACCTCAACGCCGCCTTCGCCGCGGTGGCGCGCACCACCCACTCGGTGGGCGCCGAGTCCGATCACGCCGAGCTGGTCAACCTGGCGTGCAAGACGGCGTTGCTCGAGCGCGATGTCGCCCATCTGGTGTTTCCGGACGAGGTGCAGAACATCCCCGCCGACGGCCAGAAGGCCGGTGGACCGACAGGCCGGATCGCTGATCGCCGGATCGCCCCGCCCGCCGAATCCCTGCAAGCCGCGGTGGCGCGAATCGGCTCGTCCCGCCGACCACTGATCATCGTCGGCAACGGCGCCCGCGGCCAGATGGAGCCGATCATCGCCCTGGCCGAGCAGATCGGGGCGCCGGTGGCCACCACGTTCAAGGCCAAGGGGCTGATCTCCGACCACCATCCGCTGGGCTGCGGCGTGCTCGGGCGCAGCGGCACGCCCATCGCCTCGTGGTTCATGAACGAGTGCGACGTGGTCGTCGCCTTCGGAGCCTCCTTCTCGAACCACACCGGTATCGCCGCCTACAAGCCGATCGTGCAGATCGACTCCGACCCGATGTCCCTCGGACGGTTCCATGCCGTGGAGGTGCCAGTGCTGGGCGACGTTGCCGTTACCGCCAAGCTGCTGGCGAGGGCCCTACCCGCCGATCCCCCCTGCCTCGATCACCGTCCCGAGGTGGCCGAGCGGTGGGGCATCTGGCGTGGGGAAAAGGCCCGGCGGCGCCTCGACAACTTCGGAACGGGCATGAACTCGGCGTCGGTGTTCGACGCCATGAGCACGTTGGTCCCCGACGACGCGGTGCTGTGCGTCGACGTCGGCAACAACGCCTATTCGTTCGGCCGGTACTTCGAGGCGACCGACCACCAGGACGTGCTGATGTCGGGGTATCTGGGTTCGATCGGCTTCGCCCTACCCGCGGCCATGGGCGCCTGGGCGGCGGTGGGCCACAGCCGCCCGGTCGTGAGTGTGTCCGGTGACGGAGGGTTCGGCCAGTACGCCATGGAGATGACCACCGCGGTCAAGTACGGGAT
Organism: Acidimicrobiales bacterium; assembly: GCA_038238185.1. GTDB lineage: Bacteria > Actinomycetota > Acidimicrobiia > Acidimicrobiales > AC-14 > DATAQC01. Next base: position 34,516 of record JBBRXY010000021.1, on the reverse strand, counting down.
GAACATCACCCACGTCCTGCTGAACAACGGGGAACTGGGCAAGATCAGCAAGGAGCAGCGCGCCGGCGAATGGCAGGTATGGCAGACGAGCCTGCACAACCCCGACTTCGCCGCCTTCGCCCAGTTGTGCGGTGCCGCCGGTTACCGCGTTGGTACGGTCGACCAGCTCGACGTGGCGCTCGCCGCCGCTCTTGCGCACCCCGGGCCCGCTCTTGTCGAGGTCCTCGTCGACCCGCTTCTCGTCTGACTGCGCGCCGCGATGCCGAAGGTGTCGTTCTCGAGCCTGCTCGTCATAGCGGCCATAGCGGTCGCCGCCCCGTTGTTGATCGGACTGTTTCCTAGGATCCGCGTTCCCGCCGTCGTGTTCGAGATCGTTGCCGGGATCGCGGTGGGTCCCCACGGGTTCGGGTTGGCTGACGTCGACCTCCCCGTACAAATCTTGGCTCTGGTAGGACTGGCGTTCCTGCTGTTCCTCGCCGGTCTCGAGATCGACGTCGATCGGTTGCGAGGCCGGCTCGTCAAACTTGCTGGGCTGGGATTCGTCATCACCGTCGGGCTCGGCCTGGTGGCCGGCGAGGTCTTCAAGGCCGCGGGAACGGTTCGCTCACCGCTGTTCCTTGCTGTCGCCCTGTCGGCCACGTCCCTGGGCCTGGTCGTACCCGTCCTCAAGGATGCCGGACAGGTCGATTCAGAGGTGGGCCAACTGACAATCGGAGGGTCGTCGGTCGCCGACTTCGGGGCCGTCCTCCTCCTGACCCTTTTCTTCTCGAGCGAGGGCTCGACGGGCACCGGTGCCAAGCTCGTGCTCCTCGGCGGCTTCGCCCTCGGTGTCGCCGTGCTGGGGCTCGCCTTGTCGAGACTGAACCGCTCGATGCGCATCGGTGACGTCCTCCTGCGCTTGCAGGACACGACCGCCGAGCTGCGGGTGCGCATCGCCGTGCTCCTACTCGTCGGGTTCGTCGCCCTGGCCGAACAGCTCGGGCTCGAGGTGATTCTCGGGGCGTTTGTCGCCGGGGCGCTGCTCCGCCTCGTGGATCGGGATACGAGCACCCATCCACATTTCCGGATGAAGCTCGAGGCGATCGGCTACGGGTTCGTCGTCCCGGTTTTCTTCGTGACCAGTGGGATGCGATTCGATCTGGACGCGCTGCTCGCCAGTCCGTCAGCGTTTGCCCGGGTGCCGCTCTTCCTGTTGGCCCTGCTCGTGGTACGGGGAGCGCCCGCGATGTTGTACCGACAGTCCGTGGGCGATCGCAAGGCCACCGCTGCGGGCCTCTTGCAAGCTACGTCCCTTCCCTTCATCGTCACCGCTGTCGACATCGGCCTGGTTCTCGGCCTCATCCAGCCCGTCAACGGCGCCGCCCTGGTCAGCGCCGGGCTGCTCTCGGTGATCCTGTTCCCGCCACTGGCTCTCGGGCTCCTGCAAAGCCCACAGGCGACGGCCGGCGGACCGGCCTCGCCGAGTGGCGCGCCCGCGTGACTGATGGTGCCGTACACGAGCCCTTATGGGCGGCGACTGCTCTAGCTCGACTTCACGGTGGACGGCACCTGGGTGCCGGCAGCAGCCACGGCAGCCCCTACGATGCCCGCCTCGTTGAGGAGTTGGGCCGGAACCACCTCGGCCCTCGTCTCGAAGTAGTCGAAGTAGCGCTCGGACTTCTTGCTGACTCCGCCTCCGATGATGATCAGGTCGGGGGAGAACAGCTTCTCGACGTGGGCGAGGTACGCACCGACGCGCTTTCCCCACTTCTTCCACGACAGGTCCTTGGCCTCGCGCACCGAGTCGGCCGCGTACTGCTCGGCGTCATCTTTGTGGAACTGAAGATGGCCGAGCTCGGTGTTGGGGACGAGGGTGCCGTCGATGAACAGGGCCGAGCCGATGCCCGTGCCCAGGGTGATCATCAGGACCACGCCACTCCGGCCGGCGCCGGCCCCGAAGCGCATCTCGGCGACTCCGGCGGCGTCGGCGTCGTTTAGCACGAGGAAGGGCCGCCCGCTCACGCCGCCCAGGCGGGCAGCGACGTCCTCACCGATCCAGGCATGGTCGACGTTGGCGGCGGTACGGGCCTTACCGTCCTGGATCACGGCCGGGAAGGTGGCCCCCACCACACCTTCAGTCTGGAACGAGGCCACCACCTGGGCCACGACCCTGGCGACGGCCGCTGGCGTGGCCGGTTGGGGCGTGGGTATCCGCACCCGGTCGGCGGTGAGAGTGCCCCGCCCAATGTCGACGGGTGCGCCTTTGATGCCGGTGCCGCCGATGTCGATACCTACAAGATCCATGCCCACGCCCTTTCTCGGTGCCCATTCTGGCCGGAAGCCCGAGCATCCGCCATGCGGTCGACAGGGGCTGCCGGAAGGTCAGGAGCTACACTCCGGTCCGGCGTTCGACGAACGAGCGGGAGGGCGAAGCGCCATGGCCACCACCAAAGAGTCGGCTGATGCCTTGGTGCTCTTCGGCGCCACCGGCGACCTCGCCCACAAGAAGATCTTCGACGCCCTCTACGACAATGCCAAACGGGGCGACCTGAACGTCCCCGTGATCGGGGTCGCCGGCGACGACTGGACCATCGGTCAGCTCCGCGACCGGGCCCGTGAGGGCATCAATACTTTCGGCGGAGGGGTGCACGACGAGAAGGCCTTCGCGACCCTGTCCCACGCCCTGTCCTATATAGGCGGCGACTATCGCCACCCGGCCACGTTCGAGCGTCTGGCCAAGACGCTGCACGACGCCGGGGCCAAGCGGCCGGCCTTCTACCTCGCCATCCCGCCCAGCCTGTTCGAAATGGTGATCGAGTCCCTCCAGACCGCGGGCATCGCCGAAGGAGCGCGAGTCATCGTGGAGAAGCCCTTCGGCACCGACCTGGCATCGGCGCAGGAGCTCAACCGCGTCCTCCACAAGGCGTTCCCCGAGTCGTCGATCTACCGGATCGACCACTACCTGGGCAAGGAACCCATCCAGAACCTGCTGTACTTCCGATTCGCCAACTCCTTCCTGGAGCCCATCTGGAACCGGAACTACGTCGACTGCGTCCAGGTCACGATGGCCGAGGACTTCGGCGTGCAGGGGCGGGGCCGGTTCTACGAGGAGGTCGGAACGCTGCGCGATGTCGTGCAGAACCACCTCCTGCAGACGGTGAGCCTGTTGGCCATGGAGGCTCCGAACGGCGCCGATGCCGAATCGCTCCGCGACGAGAAGGCCAAGGTTCTCCGGGCCATGGAACCGCTGCGACCGGACGACTTCGTGCGGGGTCAGTTCGAGGGCTATCGCCAGGAGGACGGCGTGGCTCCCGACTCCGACGTGGAGACGTTCGCGGCTGTGGGGCTCTGCATCGACTCGTGGCGCTGGGCGGGTGTGCCGTTCTATATCCGGGCCGGAAAGAACATGCCCGTCTCGGCCACCGAGGTGCGGGTCGCGCTGAAGCCCCCGCCGCAGAACGTCTTCGACGAAAGGATGTCGGCCGACGCCAACTACGTGCGCTTTCGCCTCGGTCCCGATGTGGTGTCGCTGGCCTTCGGCATCCGGGTCAAGCATCCCGGGGAGGCCTTCGCCGGTGATTCCGAAGAGCTCTACGTGATGGAGCAGACCACCGAGGACATGACGGCCTACGAACGACTCATCGGCGACGCCATCGCCGGCGAGGCCCTGCTGTTCGCCCGGGAGGACGAGGTGGAAGCCGCCTGGGAGGTGGTCGATCCCGTCCTGCGTGACCACCCGGCCGCCATCCCCTACAAGCCGGGCACCTGGGGACCCGCCGAGGCCGACGCCCTCCTGGCCGAGGGGCGCTCCTGGCACGAGCCGACCTCGTAGCCTGTCGGTACCGACCGGATCCGACGAGGAGCGAGGTCCGATGGAAGGCAAAGCGCCGGGCGGAGCCAAGGCGGGCATCGGCGCCGAGGTGTCAACCGCGCCTGATCGAGCCCCGCTCGTGCTCCTGGCGCTCATCCTGGTGGCGGCTGTCGCCAACATGAACCTGGCTGTCGCCGGCGTGGCGCTGCCCACCATCGGCCGGGCGTTCGACGCCTCCCAGACCGAGCTCGACCTCGTCTCCGTGGCGTACTCGCTGGGCCTGGCCGGTTCGGTGCTCTACCTAGGGGCGATCGGCGACCGCTACGGTCGCAAGCTCCTCCTCGTCGCGGGCGTCGTGATCTCGGTGCCGGCGTGCATCTTGGCCGCCCTGGCCTGGTCGATCCCGGTGCTGATCGGGGCACGCATCCTCGGGGGCCTGGCCGCAGGAATGGCCTACCCCACGACCCTGGCGTTGATCACCGCCCTGTGGTCCGGGCCCAAGCGCACCAAGTCAATCGCCCTTTGGTCCGGTGTCGGCGGCGCCATGACCGCCCTCGGTCCCGTGGCGGCGGGGTGGCTGCTGCTCCATTACTACTGGGGCTCGGTCTTCTATATGACGCTCCCGCTGGCGGTGCTCGCGTTCGTCCTGGCCGTCGTGCTGGTGCCCGCCCACGTCAATGAGACCTCCGACCCCGTCGACAACCTCGGCGGCATCATCTCCATCGTGTTCGTGGCCGCCCTCGTGCTGGCCATCAACTTCGCCAACGTCCCCGGCCGGGCCAGCGTGGCCATCGGGCTGGCCGCCATCACCGTGGCAGCCGGTATCGGTTTTTTCATTCGCCAGCGCAAGGCGGCGGCGCCCCTCTACGACCTCGACATCGCCGCCCGCCGGGTGTTCTGGGTGGCCGCTTGTGCGGGGATAATCGTGTTCGGAGCGCTCATGGGCGCCATGTTCGTGGGCCAGCAATTCCTCCAGAACGTGCTCGACTACGACACCTTCGAAGCAGGGGCGGCGATCCTGCCTGCGGCGGCCCTGATGGTTGTGGCGGCACCGATCTCGGCCCGCATGGTGCGGGTAAGGGGTAGCCGAGCCACTCTGCTCGCCGGCTACGCCTTCTGCCTGTTGGGTTTCGTCGTCATGTTGTGGTTGTGGAACCCAGGCATCTCCTACTGGCCCGTCGCCCTGGCCTACGCCTTGGTCGGCATCGGTGTTGGCCTGGCCGGAACTCCGGCCTCCCACTCGCTCACCGGCGCCGTGCCTGTGAAGCGGTCGGGCATGGCGTCGGGCACGGCCGACCTCCAGCGGGACCTGGGCGGAGCGGTGATGCAGTCCGTTCTCGGCGCCCTCCTGACCGCGGGCTATGCGTCGTCCTTCGCCAAGTTGATCGCCGGGAACCCAACGGCCAAGGCCCAGGTCACAGACTCCGTGGCCAACCAGTTACAGAAGTCCTTCGCCGGGGCCGCGGCCATCGCCGAGCGCCAGCCTCAATACGCCCCCCAGATCATCGCCGCCGCCCGATCGTCGTTCGTGGACGGCGCCAACTTGGCGTATTCCGCAGGAATCATCGCCGTTGCCCTCGGCGCCGCCCTCGTCTTCTTCGCCTTCCCCGACAAGGACGAAGAGGCAAGGTTGCTCGAGCGGTATGCGGCCGAAGATGCCCGAGGCGCGGCGGAAGCCACCTCCGCCGTGGCCTCGTAAGTCCGGGACGGCATTCGCCCGTGAATCGATGACCGAAGCCCCCCCCGCCGACGCCGGGAGCACACCCTCCACCCCTGCCGAGCATGCGCCGTGGCGAGGTCGGACCTTTGGTCCGGCATCCGAGGAGCCCTATCGCCGTCGCACCAGCGACTGGGCCCGACTGGTCGTGGCTGCGCTCCTGCTCATCGTCCTCGCGGCCCACACCGGGCATGTGACCGGCGGGGAGGAGAACCTCTTCGAGCTCTTCAACACCCTGCCCGACCAACTGCAGTCGGCGTTCCGGCTGCTCTACTCGCTCGGTGGACTTTGGGCCCTCGGCCTGGTCGCCACCGCCGCCCTGGTCGGGCGGCGGTGGCGGCTGGCCCGCGACCTCCTGCTCTCCGGCGTGCTCGCCTGGGCCGCTGCCCGCGTCCTCGGGGCCGTGGTGGTCGAGCACGGCGGGTTCACCGACAGCATCCACGCCGTCACCCGCCTGGGGAGAAGCCCGAGCTTTCCGCTCGTGCGCCTGGCCGTCGTCGTGGCCGTCGTCACCGCCGCGTCCCCCTATCTGACCCGCCTGACCCGCCGGATCGGCATGCTCCTGTGGATCGTGCTGGCCTTCGCCGCCCTCTACCTCGGTACGGCCTATCCCAACGACATTCTCGCCGCTCTCGTGGTGGGCTGGGGTGTGGCTGCGGCCATCCACCTGGTCTTCGGCTCGCCGGGCGGACGCCCCACCACCAAGCAGGTCTCGGCGTCGTTGGAGGAGCTGGGCGTAAAGGCGAGCGACGTGCACCTGGCACCCACACAGCCCACCGGCGCCAGCACCCTTTTTCTCGGCGAGGACAACGGGGGTGGCCTCTGGGTGAAGGTGATCGGCCGCGACGAGGCCGACGCCCAGCTCGCCACGAAGCTGTGGCGCTTCGCCCTGTATAAGGACTCCGGTCCCACGTTCTTCTGGACCCGATTGCAGGAGGTCGAGCACGAGGCGTACGCCACCTTGCGGGCCCGGGACGCGGACGTGCGCGTGGCCAGCGTGTTGACGGCAGCCACGGCCGGCCCCGGGGTGGCCCTGCTCGTCGAGCGCAGGGTCGACGATCCCCGGTTGGCAGACCTCGAACCCGGGGCAGTTTCCGACCGGCTGCTGGGTGATCTCTGGGCCCAGGTCGCCCGCCTCCACGCCGGCCATCTCGCCCATGGGGAGCTCAACGCCTCCCACGTCCTGGTGGGCGGCGACGGCCCGACCATCGTCGGCTTTGCCAGCGCCACCGTCGCGGGTGCCACCGACCGACGACCCCACGACGTGGCCGAGCTGCTGGCGTCGACCGCGGCCATGGTGGGTGACGACCGGGCGATGGCTGCCGCAGTGGCCGGCATCGGCCCCGAGGCCCTCGCCCGCTCGCTCCCCCTTCTTCAGCCCGCCGCCCTCAGCCGCGAGACGCGCGCGTCGAAGGGACGCAAGCGAAAAGAGCTACGGGACCGCCTCAAGCACCTTCGCGAGTTGGGGGCGACCGCGGCCGGTACCGACGCACCGGCCCTCGAGCAATACCACCGGGTGAAGGGTTCGAGCATCTTCATGGCCGTCGGCCTGTTCGTGGCCGTCGCCGCCCTCATGAGCCAGGTCGGCAGTCCGGAGAAGGTGTGGGAGACGGTCAAGGACGCCAATTGGTACTGGGTCGCCCTGGCCACCTTCCTGTCCCTGGCCACCAATGTGGGCTATGCCATCGGCGTCCAGGGGTGCGTGACTACGCGGATCCCGCTGATCCCGACCACCGAGCTCCAGGTGGCGATGTCGTTCTCGAACCTCGCCGTCCCCGCCGTTGGGGGGACGGCGACCCAGGTGCGCTTCCTCCAGAAGCAAGGTGTCGACCTGCCTACGGCGGTCGCCGCAGGAGGGTTCCTGTCGACGGTCGCCGGCATCGTCGTGCAGATCATGATCTTCGGGGTCGCCCTCTGGTTGTCGCCCGACACCTTCGATCTCCCCAATGTGCCCACCAGCGGCATCGTTCCCGTGGTACTCGTGGCCCTGGCCGTCGTCGGGGTGGTGGCCGGTGTCGTGCTCGGCATCCCCAAGGTCCGCAAGACCGTGGTGCCGCCGATCAGAGTGGCCATGTCGTCGCTGTGGAGCGCGCTGCGCTCGCCCCGCCAGCTCCTCCTCATGTTCGTCGGCAACACCATCGTCGCCATCCTGTACGGGTTCTGCCTCCTCGCCGCCCTCGAAGCCTTCGGCGCCAGCCTCTCCATCTGGACCATCCTCGTCATCAACATCGGCATCGGCACCATCGCCTCGCTCGTACCGATTCCCGGGGGCAGCGTGGCCGTGTCGTCGATCGGATTCTCAGGGGCGCTCACCGCCTTCGGCGTGCCCACCGAAGTCGCCGTCTCCGCCATCCTCACCCACCAGATCGTCGTCAGCTACGTTCCCGCGGTCGTCGGCTGGTTCGCCACCACCGACATGATCAGACGCGACTACCTGTAAGGCTTCGACGCCCGTCAAGCGACTTCCGTGGAGTGCGCTGACCTTCGGCCGGGCTCCGAGGAACCCGAGCGCCTGGAGCTGCTCGTCGCTGCTCGCTCGGCGGCCGCGCGACGGTCGTCGGCCGGTTCCACTCACCGTGACTGGATCGGGGTACCCGCTCCCGGACAGCCCGTCCGACTTGTGTTCGTGCCTCGACGGATTCATGCGCCATGACGAACCGCTCCTCATCCTCGAGAGCTCGTTGGCATTCGGGCCAATGGCCCGCCCCACTGGCTACCCGGAGGCTGCCAGCGAAACCGAGCAGACGCAAACCGACAGCTGAGATGCCGCAGCGACCATACTGGCGCATCATGGCTCTGCCGGAGGCGGAATTCGACTCTACCGAGCACCGACGGGTCTGGCGGGAAGCAACGTCGATGACGCTCTACGTCGCCGTTGTCCTCCTGGCGACACTCGCCGCGCTCCCCGCCGGACATGACGACGCGGCGGAGCCGATCAATGGACCCGTCGGCGTCGAGCTCATTGCGATCCTGTGGGGCACGACAATCGGCTTGGCCCTTGCCCACTACTTCGCCTTCCGGGTTGCCGCACGAGGCTTCGGCGGAGGACGGCCCAGCGCACACGACCTGAGGGAAGCGACCGCGGAGGTGACCGCAGCCTCGTTCGTCGCCGCCCTGGCCAGCCTCCCAGTCCTCGTTTTCTCACCGGACACTGAGCAATGGGCGGTGCTATTCATGCTCGCCCTGATCATCGGCGTCGTGAGCTATCTCGTTGAACGGTCCAACGAACGTACGCGCTTGGCCTCACTCGTTTTCGGCGTCGTCACGCTGATCGTCGGTCTGATGGTCGCGTCGGTGAAGTACTCTCTCACGAGCCACTGATCCAACGCGACCATCCGTAAGGCTGACTGGCAATGGAGCTGTTGATCGCCCGGAACCCGACAGCTCGCGGCCCTACCCGCTGCGGCTGCGCCTCGAGATCCGCCAGGCCAGGCGAAAAGCCCAACACCGCCCCCCGACCGAAGAACGATGTAACCTTACATCATGCTTCGGACCCAGATCTCGCTCACGCGGGAGGAGCGTCAGGCCCTCGATGCCGTCTCGGCCCGCACCGGTCGGTCCATCTCCGCGCTCATCCGGGACGCGGTGGACACCGTGTATGGCGCGAAACGCTCAGTCGAAGAGGACCTCGCGGCCATGCGGCAGGCGTTCGGATCCTGGAAGGACCGAGACCAGAACGGCGCGGCTTGGGTGGACGAGGTGCGATCAGGAAAGCGCCTCGACCACTCAATATGAGGGCGCTGGTCGACACCTCGATACTCATCGACTATCTCCGGCGGCGTGGACGCCGCCGCCGGCTTTCTCGAGACGGAGAGAGCAGCCGATGACCTTCACGCCAGCGAGATGACGCGTCTGGAGGTGCTGGCGGGGATGCGGCCGGCGGAGAAGGCCTCCACCGGGTCGCTCTTGTCCACCCTTGTCTGGCACCCGGTCGACGCTGAGGTCGCCGACGAAGCCGGTGCCCTGGGTCGCCGATGGCTGCCGAGTCACCACGCCATCGACGGAGCCGACCTGGCGATCGCCGCCACGACGATACTGCTCGGCGCGCGGCTGCTTACCCTGAACGTCCGTCACTTTCCGATGTTCCCGAGCCTCCGACCTCCCTACTGACCCGTCTCGGCATCGGGGTCATCGACGACCTATTCCGGCAGCGGGTATGCACAGAGCCAGCGGCGAAGCCTGCTGGCTCTGAAGCCATTCTGGTCACGTTTCAGCGGGCCACAACCCACCGAAACGTGAGCGGTTCGGCCGACTCAGGCCGACGGCTTCTCGTCGTGGCCGCCGAACTCGTTGCGCATGGCCGAGAGGAGCTGGTTGGCGAACTCGCCTTCGTTGCGGGAACTGAACCGCTCGAACAGGGCGGCGGTGATCACGTGGGCGGGGACTCCCTCGTCGACGGCGGCGGCCACCGTCCAGCGCCCCTCGCCCGAGTCGGACACCCGGCCGCCGAACTCCGACAGCGTCGGCGACTTGTTCAGGGCGTTAGCGGTGAGGTCGAGCAGCCACGAGGCCACGACGCTGCCCCGCCGCCACACCTCGGCCACCTCGGCCACGTCGAGGTCGTACTGGTAGAACTCGGGGTGCTCCATCGGGGCCGTTTCGGCGTCGGCGGCACGGGCCACCTTGCCGGCGTTGGCCTTGTGGAGGATGGCCAGGCCCTCGCCGTAGGCGGCCATGATCCCGTACTCGACGCCGTTGTGGACCATCTTCACGAAATGCCCGGCGCCGTTGGGGCCACAATGCAGGTAGCCCTGCTCCGAGGGCGACGGGTTGCCGGTGCGCCCATCGGTGCGCGGCGCGGAATCGGTGCCGGGGGCGATGGTGGCGAAGATCGGCTCGAGGCGGGCGAACACGTTGTCCTCGGCCCCGATCATCAGGCAGAAGCCCCGCTCCAGCCCGAACACGCCGCCGCTGGTGCCGACATCGACGTAGTGGATGGACTTGTCAGCGAGCTGGGCGGCCCTGGCGATGTCGTCGCGATAGTACGAGTTGCCCCCGTCGATGATGGCGTCGTCGGGTTCGAACTCGTCGGCCAAGGCCATGACGGTCTCGCCCGTGTAGGCGGCCGGCACCATCACCCACGCCGCCCGGGGCTTGGTGAGCTTCGACGCGAAGTCGGCTAGCGACGAGGCCCCCGTGGCCCCGTCGGCCTCGAGGGCCTTGATCGAGTCGGCGTTGACGTCGTAGACGACACAGGTGTGGCCGTCACGCATAAGGCGGCGGACGAGCCCGGCGCCCATGCGCCCCAGTCCGATCATTCCGAGTTGCATGTGGGTCCTCTCGTGCTCAGTTGGCCTTCGCAAGGTCTGACGATTTCGACTCGATGGTGGAGATCAGCTCTTCCCACGAGGCCACGAACGACGCCGCCCCGTCGACCTGCAGCTTGGCGGCGAGGGCTTCGAGGTCGACGCCGTCGGCCGTGAACCGGGCGAGCAGTTCCTCGGCGTCACCGCCGTCGGGCGGGAGGAGGTCACCCACCGCCCCGTGGGCTCCGAAAGCGATGAGCGTGCCCTCGGGCATGGTATTGACGGTCAGGAGCGAGGCCAGGGCCTCGATGTAGAAGGTGTCGGGGAGGGCGGGATCCTTGGTTCCGGTGCTGGCCCACAGCAGGCGCTGGGGATTGGCGCCGGCGGCGGCCAGGGCCTTCCAGCGGTCGGACGCCAGCACGTCGTGGTAGGCCGCGTAGGTGCGCTTGGCGATGCCGACGCCGAGCTGGCCCCGGAGGTCGTCGGTGACACGGTCCATGACCTCGCCGTCCCAGCGGGACACGAAGACCGACGCCACCGATCCAACGTTGAGGTCGAGGCCCGCTTCCTTGCGCCGTTCGAGGCCGCGCATGTAAGCACCGGCCGCGGCCACGTAGTGCTCGCGCGAGAACAGCAGGGTGACGTTGACCGGTACCCCGGAGAAGATGGCTTCCTCGATGGCGGGAACGCCCTCGGGCGTGCCGGGGATCTTGATGAAAAGGTTCGGTTGGTCGGCTTGGGCGTGCAGGGCCTTGGCCATGGCGATCGTCGTGGCCGTGTCGTATGCCAGCTTTGGTGACACCTCCAACGACACCCATCCGTCGACGCCCTTGGTGGCGTCCCAGATGGGCCGGAGCAGGCTGGCCGCCTTGGAGAGGTCCTCGATGGCCAGTTCGAAGAAGAGTGGCTCGGGCTCGATGCCGCGAGCCAGCAGCTCGAGGATCTGTTGGTCGTAGTCGGCGCTGCCGGTGATGGCCTTGTCGAAGATGGTGGGGTTCGACGTGAGCCCGGTCACCGCCAGCCCGGCGATGTAACGGGCGAGGGTTCCGCTGGCCAGGAGGGCCCTGGTGATGTTGTCGAGCCACAGGCTCTGGCCGATGTCGTGCAGCTTTACGGCAGCGTTCATTGCTCGCTCCCTTTCGAATTGGAGGACTTCACCGAGTCGCCGGACGTGGCGGGCCTCGGTGCTGGGTGTTGCAGTGACGAAGGCGGTGACGATCTCGGCCGCCACCGCCGGACCCATCACTCTCGAGCCGAGGGTGAGGACGTTGACGTGGTCGTGCTCGACCATCTGGTGGCCCGTGTAGCAGTCGGCGGCGTAGGCGGCCCTGACTCCGGGCAGGCGGTTGGCGGCAATGGTGACGCCCGCTCCGCTCCCGCACACGAGGATGCCCAGCTCGGCGTCCATCGCCGCCAGGGCGTCGCCCACGAGCTTGGCCACCACGGGATAGTCGATGCCTTCGGGTGGAGCCACGTCGGGGCCGAGCAGGACAGGTTCGTGGCCCGCGGCAGACACCGCGTCGGCCACCGTGGACCGCATCGGGAGGCCGGCGTGGTCGGCGCCGATCGCCACCCTCATGGCTTCACCAACCGGCGCACGTGGTCGGCCACGTTCTCGGGCGTGAAACCAAGGTTCGCGTACACGACCGGGCCCGGGGCCGAAGCGCCGAACCGCCGGAGCCCGACCACGTCGTCGACGAACTCGTGCCACCCGGTGGGTGCCGCCGCCTCGACGGCCACCTTGGGCATCTCCGGCGGCAAGAGAGCGTCGCGGGCCGCCTGGGGCTGGTCCCGGAACAGCTCGCAACACGGCATGGACACCACCCGGGCATCGATTCCCTCGGCGGCTAGCAGGTCGCGGGCGGCCAGGGCCAACCCCACCTCGGAGCCGGTGGCCACGATGGCAGCCGAGTCGCCGGGCCCCACGACCGATGCGCCGGCGGCCACGTCGAGCAGTGCGGGATCGAGCGTGGGTAGACCCTGGCGTGACAACACCAGGCACGTGGGCCCGTCGTGGTCGATCGCCTCCCGCCAGGCCTGGGCCGACTCGTTGGCGTCGGCGGGCCGCATCGTTCGGAGACCGGGCATGGCCCGCATCCCGGCCAGGTGCTCGATGGGCTGGTGGGTGGGGCCGTCCTCGCCGAGGGCGATGGAATCGTGGGTGAAGACGAACACGACCGGGAGCGACATGATGGCGGCCAGGCGGACGTCTTCGCGCATGTAGTCGTAGAAGCTGAAGAACGTGGCGCAGTAGGGCCGGAAGCCGCCGTGGGCGGCCATGCCGTTGCAGATCGCACCCATGGCGTGCTCGCGCACGCCGAAGTGGATGTTGCGCCCGCTCCAGTCGCCCGAGTTGACGTCGCCGTACTTCTTGAGCTGGGTGTCGGTGGACGGAGCGACGTCGGCCGAGCCGCCCACCAGCTCGGGCACCGCCTCGGCGAAGGCATTGAGGACCGAGCCCGCCGATTTGCGGGTGGCCACGCTCGTACCCACATCGAACACCGGGGTCGGCGTGTCCGGCCAAGCGACGGGAAGGAGGCCGGCCATGGTGCGCTCGAGCTCGGAGGCAAGGCCCGGTTCGGCGTCCCGGTAGGCGTCGTAGCGGCTCATCCACTCGCCGTGGGTGGCAGCACGATCGGCCACCAGGCCGTGCCAGTGGGCATAGACCTGGTCGGGGATCGAGAAGGGGGGGTACGACCAGCCCAGCTTCTTGCGCGTGGCCGCCACGTTGGCCGCCCCGAGCGGCGACCCGTGGGCCTTGGCCGAGTCCTGCACGGGCGAGCCGTACCCAATGTTTGAGCGCACGATCACCAGGCTGGGCCGCTCGTCGGCGACGGCCTCGGTCACCGCGGCATCGAGAGCATCGAGGTCGTTGACCGAGTGCACCTTGGCCACGTGCCAGCCGTACGCACGGAACCGCTCGGCCACGTTCTCGGTGAACTCCACCTCGGCGGCGCCCTCGAGGGAGATGTGGTTGTCGTCGTAGAACACGGTGAGCTTGCCCAGGCCGAGGCCGAGGCGCCCGCCGATGGAGGCGGCCTCGCTCGACATGCCCTCCATCATGTCGCCGTCGCCGCAGATGACCCAGGTGCGGTGATCGACGACGGTGTGGTCGGGCCGGTTGAAGCGGGCTGCCAGCATGCGCTCGGCCATGGCCATGCCGACACCGTTGGCGAAGCCCTGGCCGAGGGGCCCGGTGTTGATCTCTACGCCGGCGGTGACCCCCCGCTCGGGGTGGCCGGGCGTGCGGGACCCCCACTGGCGAAACTGAGATAGGTCGTCGAGGGTGAGGTCGTATCCCGCCAGATGCAGGGATGCGTACTGGAGCATGCACGCGTGGCCGGCGGAAAGCACGAAGCGGTCGCGGTCGATCCATGCCGGGTCGGCGGGGTCGTGGCGTAGGTAGCGGGTGTAGAGGCGGTACGCGAGCGGCGCTAGGGCCATGGGCGTGCCCGGGTGGCCGGACTGGGCCTTCTCCACCGCGTCGACAGCCAGGAAGCGGATGGCATTGATGGAGTCACCGACGACTCCGGACGGGTCCGCAGCAGGGGCCTGGCGGTCGGCGACGACCAGGTCGTCGCGCAGCTCGGTGTCGTGCACGGACATACTCACGGCTGCCCTCCCGGACGCATCGAGCGGTAGCGACGGATGAGGCTGTTGGTGCTGCTGTCGTGGGTCAACGCCGGCTCGTCGTCGTCCTGAAGCTCGGGAATGATGCGCACGGCGAGCACCTTGCCGAGCTCGACTCCCCACTGGTCGAAGCTGTTGATGTCCCAGATCGTGCCCTGGGTGAACACCTTGTGCTCGTAGAGGGCCACCAGCTGGCCGAGCGAGCGAGGGGTGAGGCGCTCCATGACGATCGAGTTGGTGGGGTGGTTGCCGGCGAACGTGCGGTGGGGAACCTGGAGGGCGGGCACACCCTCGGCCGTCACCTCCTCGCTCGTCTTGCCGAACGCCAGTGCCTCGGTCTGGGCGAGGAAGTTCGCCCACAGCAGGTCCTGGTGGTCGCCCACGACATGTTCGGCCCGGGCGATGCCGATGAAGTCCGAGGGGATCAGCCGGGTGCCCTGATGGATGAGTTGGTAATAGGCGTGCTGGCCGTTGGTGCCGGGCTGGCCCCACACCACCGGGCCGGTTTCGTAGCCGACGTGGTCGCCGGCGAGGGTGACCGACTTCCCGTCGCTTTCCATGTCGAGTTGTTGTAGGTAGGCGGGAAAGCGGGCCAAATATTGGCTGTAAGGCAGAATGGCCTGGGTCTCGGCCCCGAAGAAGTTGATATACCAGACCCCGATGAGCCCGAGGAGCACGGGAAGGTTCTCCTCGAATGGCGCCGTCCGGAAGTGGGTGTCCATGGCGTGGAAGCCATCGAGCATCTCCCGGAACCCGTCGATACCGATGGAGACGACCAGCGACAGGCCGATGGCAGAATCGTAGGAATACCGGCCGCCCACCCAGTCCCAGAAGCCGAACATGTTGGCGGTGTCGATGCCGAACGCGGCCACCTTCTCGGCGTTGGTGGACACGGCCACGAAGTGACGGGCCACGGCCGCCTGATCTCCGCCGACCGCGTCGAGCAGCCAGTCGCGGGCACTCTTGGCGTTGGTGAGCGTCTCGAGGGTGCCGAACGTCTTCGAGCACACGATGAACAGCGTCTCGTGCGGATCGAGCCCGAGCAGCGATTCGTAGATGTCGGTGCCGTCGACGTTCGATACGAACCGGAACGTTAGGTCTCGCTGGGTGAAGGCCTGGAGCGCGTCGTACGCCATGTGCGGTCCCAGGTCGGAGCCCCCGATGCCGATGTTCACCACGTTACGGATGCGTTTGCCGGTGTGGCCGGTGTGCTGACCCGAGCGGACGCGCTCGGCGAACGCACCCATCTTGTCGAGTACGGCGTGCACCTCGGGAACCACGTCGACGCCGTCGACCTCGATGTGCTCTCCCTCCGGTGCCCGCAGGGCCACGTGCAGGACGGCCCGGTCCTCGGTGACGTTGATCTTGTCGCCCCGGAACATGGCGTCGATGCGTTCTCGCAGCCCTGCCTTTTCGGCCAAGGCGACCAAAAGACCGATCGTCTCCGACGTCAGGCGGTTCTTCGAGTAGTCGAGATAGAGCCCGTCGACCTCGGCGTGCAGGGTCTCGCCCCTCTGCTCATCGGCCTCAAACATGGCGCGCAGGTGGACGGCACGCAAACTCTCGAAATGAGCGTTGATGGCCTTCCACTCGGCGGTGTCGGTGATCTGCGTCATTCCCGTGGCCCTCACCCTTTCCGCCGCCGCCCTACTTGGCTGACCCTAGCTTCTCAGTTTCCGTTCTTCGGCGCGGTGCCGCCGGCGTCGCCGTGCGTCCGGCTGAGCGCCGTGGACTCGGATGCGAGGAGCGCCGCCCGAACGTCGAGTGGCGTGCTGACGTCGCCGCCGGTACGACCGACGCTGAAGTTCCGCTCGTCACGCTTGTGGCCGATCATGGCTCCCGCCCACCGGGTGAGCGTTCCTATCCGTCCGGCCACGCTCGACAGGGTGACGATGTGCACGAACGCCCACACCAGCCAGGCGGGAAACCCTGTCAGCCTCAGCTTCCCGACGCTGAGCACGGCTCGGAAGCGGCCGAGCGTGGCCATGGATCCGAGGTCGCGGTAGTGGAACTGCTTGGTCGGCTCTCCGTTCACACTGCGAATGATGCTCGCGGCAGCGTGGATGCCGCCCTGCATGGCGACCTCGGCCACACCGGGCAGCTTGTCGAGGCTGATCATGTCGCCGACGACGAACACCTCGGGATGAAAAGGCAGGGTCAGGTCGGCCAACACGGCGATGCGTCCGGCCCGGTCGACCTCGACCCCCGTGGCGTCGGCCAGAAGACGAGCCAGCGGAGACGCCTCCACTCCGGCCGCCCAGATGACGGTACGGGCGACGATTCGCTCCGGTCCGTTCGGGCCCTTGACGTCGACGCCCGTGGCATCGATACCCGTGACCATGCTGTTCATCCTCAGCTCCACACCGGCGCGCACGAGAAAGCGGGCTGCGTCGCCGGAGAGCTTGTCGCCGAACGTGGCGAGGGGCTCCTTGCCGCCGTCGACGAGGAGCACCCGGACCTTGGCAGGATCGATGTTGCGGAAATTGCCGTCGAGGCTCCGGGTGGCCAGCTCCCGGATCTGGCCGGCCAGCTCCACGCCGGTGGGCCCCGCCCCCACCACCACCATGGTCATCCACTCGTCACGCTCCGTTTGGGTGGGCGCGGTCTCGGCCACCTCCAAAGCGCCGAAGATCCGCCTCCGGATCTCCAGAGCGTCGTCGAGGGTCTTCATGCCCGGGGCATAGGCGGCGAACTCGTCGTGACCGAAGTACGACTGCCCCGCACCGGTGGCCACGATCAAGCTGTCGTAGGGAATGTCGGCGGACTCCTCGAAATACCGGGTGGCCTTCACGGTTCGGTTTTCGAGGTCGATGTCGGTGACCTCGGCCAGCTCAACGGTCACGTTCTTGTGGCGACGCAACACCTGACGGAGGGGGGCGGAGATCTGACCCTCGGAGAGGATTCCGGTGGCCACCT
Source organism: Acidimicrobiales bacterium (assembly GCA_038238185.1). Classification (GTDB taxonomy): domain Bacteria; phylum Actinomycetota; class Acidimicrobiia; order Acidimicrobiales; family AC-14; genus DATAQC01. The sequence goes on along the minus strand of JBBRXY010000021.1, from coordinate 17,217 downwards.
GATAGAGCAGCGGCTGGAACAGGTGATGGTTGCGACGATCGATGAGGACGACGTCGACCTTGGCGTGGCCGAGTATCCGTGCCGCCGGCAGGCCGCCGAACCCTCCGCCGACGATGACTACGCGATGACGAGGCCCGCTGGAATGTTCCACCACCGCGCAGGCTAGACGAGCCCCACCAGATTCTTCTCCGGCCAATCAGCTCTGGCGTCGGTAGGTTGGGAACGTGCCCGAGATGCCCGAGATGCAGGCACTGGCCGAACGACTGGACGCGGCCGTCGCCGGTTCGGTGTTCGCCGGTACCGTTGCTTACCAGTTCTCCGCCCTGAAGACCGTCGTCCCAGGCCCCGAGAGCCTGATCGGCACCACGCTTGACACCGTCGGGCGGCGTGGCAAGTTCCTGGTCTTCCAGTTTTCCGACGCGAGGCTCCTGGCCCATCTGTCACAGGGGGGACGGGTCGACGTGGAGGACCCACCCAAGCAGACCAAGCCCAAGGGCGCCGTCGTGCGCCTGCGTTTCGAGGATCGGCCCTCGGTGCTGTTCAAGGAGTACGGCACGGAGCGCAAGGCCGGTTGGTGGGTCCTCGGGACGGGCGAAGAGGGACCGCTGGCCTCACTCGGCCCCGAGCCGTTCTCCGACGGGTTCGCCGCCCTCATCGTCGACGGCACCGACAAGCGACGCATCCACACCATGCTCCGCGACCAGCGGACGGTGGTGGGTATCGGCCGGGGCTATTCCGACGACATCCTCCACGCCGCTCACCTGTCGCCGTACGCCACCCTGGCCGGGCTCGAGCCCGAGGACCGCCAGAACCTGGTCGACGCCACCCGATCCGTGCTCACCGACGGCCTTGCCGCCGAGCGGCGGCGTTCAGGCGGCCTGCCCACGAAGCTGGGCGACCACTTCACCACCCACGGCCGGTACGGGTCCCCGTGCCCCCGCTGCGGAACCGATCTCCGCCGGGTGTCCTACGAGTCCCACGAGGTCACCTACTGCCCAACATGTCAGACGGCGGGCAAGATCCTCGCCGACCGACGGATGTCGCGCCTGGTGCGCTGACCGTCAGGTGCGCTGAGGGTCAGGAGCGGAGCCCACCGACGAGGGGCGGTCGCGCCGAACCGTGTTGGCCACCCTCGAACACGGCGACCTTCACGCCCCGCTCAGCCAACGCGGCCAGGAACGGGCCGGGCTCGACCAGCGACGCCAGCCCGGCGGCACCGGTGCGGGTCAGTCGCCCGTCGGCGGCCCACTGGCAGGCGAGCGCGGCTACGGCCCCGGCCGCCACAGCCGGGCGATCGACCGCTCCGAACACCTTGTCGTCGCGCGACGACCCTTCGATCCCCCGGATCTCCACCCGAATGGCTCCGAGCTCGCCCTCCGGATGGGGCCGCCGCAACATCGGCAGCCGGGCCGTGAGCCGGTCGCGTCGATTGGCCCCCATGCGCGCGGTCACCCGGGTGACGGCCGGGAAGGCTGGGGCCAGGAGCAGGGCTTCGGGCAGTGCGGCGCGGTAGCAGTCGACGGCGCGAACCGGATCAGGAAACCAACACAGCTCACGGCCTGAGCCACCGCTGCGCCGTTCCCACTCGCCGTCGCGCCAGTCGAACGCCGAGCCGTTCAGCGCCTTGTGGTGCTGACGGGCACACGACGGACCACCGGTGCCGACCTTGGCCACGTGGATCTCGCTGACCCGCTCGAAGCCCCGCGCCCCGAGCGCGGCCAGCACGCACGACAGACCCGGCGAGAAGCCCGCGCCCACGGCTACCGACACGCTGGCGGCGCGGGCCGCGACGTCGAGATCGCACAACGACCGGACCTCGGCCACGACGTCGGTGGTGGACACCACGTGGGCCCCGCGATCGATCGCCTTCTCGGCCAGCCCACTATGGCCCCCGGGGGCGGTGAGGAGCAGCACGTCGCCGGCATCGAGAACGGGGGCGGCGGATGCCACCCGGGCCGGCTCGCCCAGCGACGTGGCCACGGCGTCGGCGCGCGCGCCGTCGGGGTCGACCAGGACCAGGTCGTCGGGCGGACCGAGGGCGAGGAGCTGGCGCCCGGCCCGGGCGCCGCAGGCCCCGGCCCCGATCATCACGATGCGCACGGTCAGACCACCATCAGTGGAGGTCGGTGCCGGTCAGCTCCCGCCATCCGCCTCCCTCGGGCGGGACGTCGCCAGCATGGCCCCGTAGCTTGATGGCAACGGTGGCGAGGCTGGCGAGGGCCAGGGCGGCGGCGGCACGGCGGAGGGTCTTCACGTGGGGCTAGCTGGAATCGAACCAGCGACCTCACCCTTATCAGGGGTGCGCTCTAACCGACTGAGCTATAGCCCCGCACAAGGGCACCTCAGTGTACGGGCCCCAACCGGGCCCGTTGACCGGCGTGTGGCGTGTGTCTGGTTCACGGTGACCGACAAGCTCACCTACACCAAGACCTTCACGTTCCCGGGCCGGATCTAAGCTAAGTGCCGAGGCGCCTGGGCCTTTCGCGAGCGTGGAGACCGCTGAACAGGGTGCCAGCGGGCATTAGGGGAATTCCCAGGATCACCTCGTAGTCTCCCCTTCGGAAGGCGTGAGAGAGGGAGAGTCACACGTGTCCAAGGCGTGGAAGTGGGTGCTCGGGGTGGTGCTCGGGGTCGCTATTGCGATTCCGGTCGGCACTTACATCTTCATCCACTTCATCGAGGGAGACGCTCCGGCCAAGCTCACCCTCGACACCAACACCGGGAATCAGAAGGCCGGGACCGCCACGACGACCCCGGCTACCGGCGCCGGCGGCGGGCAGACCGCAGGGAGCTGGCGGCCGACCTCGGCGTCGGTGGTCGGGTACCGGATCAAAGAGACGCTGTTCGGGCAGTCAGCCGAGGCGGCCGGGCGGACCAACGCCGTCACCGGCTCGATGAACCTCGACGGCGCCTCCATCAGCTCCGTCGACATGGTCGTCGACATGAAGACGGTGAAGAGCGACAGAGGCCAGCGCGACAGCCAGTTCCAGGGCCGGATCATGAACACCGTCAAATTTCCCACCGCCACGTTCAAGCTCACCCAACCGCTGACGCTGTCGAACGCGCCCCCCGACAACACCGTGGTCGACGCCTCGGCCACCGGGGACCTGACCATGCACGGGGCCACGAACCAGGTCACCTTCGACCTCAAGGCCCAGCGCGACGGCGCCAACATCAAAGTGAACGGCAGCATCCCGATCGTGTTCGCCGACTACCAGATCTCGAACCCGAGCGGTGGGCCGGCCACCACCGAGGACCACGGTGTGCTCGAGTTCCTCATCGTGTTCGAACCCTCGGTCTGACTGGCGGCCTAGCGAGCTGCGCCACACATAGACGATCCGGTATACTCGGGCTGTGGACGCGGCGAGTCTGATCCGTGAGTCTCGGCGTCGCTCGGGAATGACCCAGGCATCGTTGGCGGAGGCTGCCGGCATGACGCAACCGGTCATCTCGGCATACGAGGCGGGCCGGCGCCAACCGACCCTGCCGACACTGCTTCATGTTCTCCATGCTGCGGGCTTCAACCTCGACAACAACCTGGTCACGGCGCCCCGTCCCGTGCGCGCTCTGGCCCGGCGCCGAAACGAGATCGTGGCCGAAGCGGCGCGCCACGGCGGCGATCGTGTTCGTGTGTTCGGTTCGGTCGCCCGTGGAGACGCGACCGACGGTAGCGACATCGACCTGCTAGTGCGGTTCCGTCCCGGCACGACACTCCTGGGGCATGCGCGGCTACAGGACGCTCTCGTCGCTCTACTCGGCATACCCGTCGACGTGGTGTCCGAGGGAGGGTTGGTCGAAGGGGACCAGATCGCCGCTGAAGCGGTACCGCTTTGACTTCGAAGCCCCGAAAGCGACCAACCGAGGACATCCTCGAGATCCTGAGGAAGGACCTGGACTCAGCCCGGGACCTTCTCGGGCGGGAAAACGATGCGTTCAACTCGGACCGTCTCCTCCGCCTTTCGGCCGAGGCGCTCCTCGGTCGGATCGGAGAAGCAGCCAAGTTGTTGCCTGACGATGTGGCCAACGGCATATTCGGCGCGGATCGCGAAGCGTGGATTGCCCAGCGGATCGTCGTAAACCACATCTACCACCGCTTGGACTACGACGAGGTTTGGGCAACCCTGGACGCCGACGTACCCGTGGTGGCCAACAGACTTGCGGACCGGGACAAGAGCGACCGGAGCCTCGGGGGTCGACGGCGCCGCAAGCCAACACCCAACCGCCGGCCTCCGCGGCCGCCTGGCGCGGCCTAGCCCTGACCTAGTCCGACACCGGATAGCGCCGGACGATGGCCCCAATTATCCGTCTTCGGCCCTCCGTGATGCGATATCGCGCCGGTCATAGGGCCGACGGTACGGAGGAGGTTGGAAGTCGAAGAACCCGGGGTCCATCGGTGCGCCCGACGGCAGCGTGTTCTCCTCGGGACCAAACGCGGCGGCGCCGGAGTTCAGTGTCGCGGGGACAAGACGGGGCCAGGTGCCGCTCTCGATCCGCTCCACTAGCACGTCGAGGGCGGTCAGGATCTCGGCGAACGTAAACGTGCAGTGCCCGGCACGGTGAACGTAGACCTGCCTGAGCAACTCCTGCTGGCCGGCGTGGCCCACCACGTCGGCATAGGCCCACTGGTTGTCCGGGGTCACGAGCCCGTCGCCGTCGGTGTGCACGGTGAGCACGGGAACGTCTCCCAGGTCGCCCGACATGACGATGTGACGTTCGAGGTATGCGGTGGCCGCGGGGTCGGCGGCAATTCGGGGCTCAGCAGCGAGACGTTCGAGATCCGACCCGAGGTCGAGCTCGGTCGCCTCGTACAGGGCTACCACTTCGTCGTGGTTGATCGACGTGGCAAGCAGTTCGCCGTAGTCGACAGCCGTGTTCCACGACGGGTTCCCGCCCGCTTGGCGTTCCACCTGCTCGCGTGCCCAGAAGAGCACGAGAAACCCAACCTGGCGGTACCAGCCGTACTGGTTGCGTTGTCGGGCCGCGAACTCCTGCGGCGCGGGCTGCGGCGAACCGGGGTCGTGCCAGCCGGGAACATTGCCCACCGCAGCCGCGAGGGCCAGGCGCGCTCGACCTGCGGGAGTGGACTGGGCGCGGTCGAGGAGAGTCGTCGCCAGTTCCAGGTTGGCGAACGGATCGGTGATCCCGACGAGCTGAAGCCCGGATTCGGGTGCCAGCAGGGTCTTGAACACGAACCCCATGTCGAGCTCGGTGTTGTGCACCGCAACCGCCCCGGCGAGGTTGGCGCACATTGCCAGCGCGCCGGAGAGGCGGGACGGGAAGAGCTGGACGAGCCCGGCCGTGATGATCCCGCCAATGGACATGCCAACGGCGATGGTGTGGCGGACGGGTCCGAGCACCGACCCGGCCAAGTCGAGGAGGGCCGGCTGGTCGGAAAAGGCCGCCTCCAACGGCCAGAAGATGGGGTTGGCAGAGCCGGCCACGGCATAACCGGCGCCTACGAGGTGGCCGATCAACGGGTCGTCGGACCACGGAGGCAAGCCGTCTTTGACCGGCACCGGGCGGCTGCACAAGACCAGCACGCCGTTCCATTGCTCGGGAACCTCGATCAGGTACCGGGACCCGCTCGGAAGGCACCCGGCGTGAAGCAGGCTCAGGACCCGCCCCCATCCGAGGCGTCGCCGACGACAATGGTCGTTCGCAGGCGAACAGGGAGACCGCCCTCGACCACCACCCGCACCGTGGGCGCCGGTTGGCGGTCGCCGAACCCCGTCGACACCCACCCGTCGGGGTCGGTACCGGGAGCCACCACTTCGACGGTGGTGGCTACGGGTCCGTCGAAGCCGAGGTGCACGGGGCCCGCGACCACCGAGGACTCCCCCGTCATCGAGGCATCGGAGCCGGGGGCGAGGCGGACCGACGACACCACCCGATGCCCGCCCTGGCCGATCACGGCGGCGTCGACGATGACCTGATCCGACCCGATCGTCCACGTCCGCCGGTGGACAGGACGCCCGGGGAGGCGGCGGTAGCCGTCGTGAGACGCCACGATCTCGATGGTCTCTTCTCCCGCCAAGGTCCGTTCGAGGGACGGAGTGGCGCGGCGCCCGGCCCGGAAGGTGGCCCACACCTCGGTCTGGTCGGCCCCGTCCACCTCGACGGTGCTGTGGGCCCGGGTGGAGCGCTCGTAGGCGCGTCGGGCACCCGGCGCGTAGGTCGACGCCGGACCAAGGGGCGCATGGACGACGCGAGGCCGGCGGCCCACGGCCTCGGCCGCGGCGGCGATGATGGTGTCGAGCGTCAGCGCCGGGCCAACGCCGAGGTCGCCACCACGGCCATGATCATCACGAAGACACCGACGCGACGCACGACTCCGGCGTCGATGTGCAGTCGCTGGTCGGCCTCCGTGCGCAGGAGCACGGTGTGGGGCAACGACAGGCCTCCACACAGGTAGGCAATGGATGCCACCACGTAGGCCGCGGTGAAGGTCCCCTTGGCCGACGGCGTGAGGAAGCGGGTCATCACCAACCCGATGCCGGCCACCAGGAGCTGGGAGGCGATCAGGCTGAGGGGCATGGCCGCGGCCGTCAGCCGAGCCAGACCGGATCGGGATGCCGGCTCCGTGCGCGAACGGCTCGACCGCCATCTCATGCGCTCAGCCTGGTCAGTGAGGGGCGGCGGCGCTGCCGCGCTGGTCCGTCGACCGGTAGTAGTCATAGCCGTACTCACTGGATTCGGCCACGCCGTTGAGCACCGTCCCCACCACGGGAGCCCCGACCTGGGTGAGCAACTCCACCGCGCGCGTGACCTCCTGACGGGTGGTGACCCCGGACAACGTCACCAGCACGGTCGCGTCGACCCGGCCCGACAGCACCATGGCGTCGGTCACCGGCAGCACCGGTGGCGCGTCGAGGAGCACGACGTCGGCGTTCTGCTGGAGCGAGGTCAGGACCTCGGCGAACCGCCATGACGAGAGGATCTCCGCCGGGTTCGGTGGCAACGGCCCCGACGGAAGCACCGACAACCGGTTCTGCCCGGGAATCGGCTGGACGACCGACGAGAGCGGAGCCTTTCCGAGGATGACCGACGTGAGCCCGAGCGTGCCGTCGAGGCCGAAGAACTCGTGGATGATCGGGCGGCGGAGGTCGCAGCCCACGATTACCACCCGCTGACCGGCCCTGGCCATCGCCACGCCGAGATTGGCGACCGTCGTCGTCTTACCCTCCCGCGGGCTCGGACTGGTGACCTCGATGGTGACGACGGGAGTGTCCAGGGCCAGGAACTGGATGGAGGTACGAAGGCTCCGATAAGCCTCGGCGGCGGGCGACCGCGGGTCCTTGAGGGAGACGACCTGGTCGGCGGATTCGGCCTGGTCGACGACCACGGGGATGACGCCCAGGACTGGGCGGCCGGTGATGCGGCTCAGCTCGTCTCTGGTCTTGACCGAGTCGTCGAGGTACTCCTGGAGGAACGCTATCCCGGTACCGACGACCAGGCCCACGGCGAGCGCCAGCAGTCCGGTACGGATCGGACGGGGCGATACCGGGGTGGTGGGCACCGGGGCGTGGGTGACGATCTCGGCCCCGCCCGAGTTCAGTCCCTGGTCGATCTGGAGGTTGTCGATCTTCTGGCGGAGGATCGCCACTTGGGCGACCAGGGCGGCGCGCTCCGGGGACTGGCGGAGCGCTACCTGTCGATCGGCCGGGGCAGCGGCAATCTGGCTCTCGAGATCGTCGAGTCGCTTCTGGGCCTCGGTCAGCCGAGTCTGGACCTGTTGACCGGCCGCTACCAGGTTGTCGACGGCCTGGGTGCGACGGAGTGCGACATAGGCGTCGGCGTAGGCGTCAGCGATGGCCGCCGCGGCCTTGGCACCACCGTCGTGGGTGGTGATCTCGATGACGTCGGTCTCTCCCACGCCCTTCGCCGAGACCGGTGGGATCGATCCGAGCTTGGCCTTGACCGCGCCACGGAGGGGTTCTCCGGCAAAGACCTCGAGCTGGGTATGGAGGGTGCGCGCCGGATCCGTGGGCGTCCCCGAGTTGGCGTTGACGAGTGATTCCGGCGTCACGGCCTGGAGCAGCACCCTGGATTTGGCCGCATAGACAGGCGACTGCAACAACGAAATGCTCACCGCCGGGCCGACGAACAGCACCACGACCAACACGATCGTGTACCTCCGCCGCCCGACGACGCGCAGATAGTCCTGGAACCCCACGGCGGTCTTGGTCTCGGTCCCCACCGACAGAGGCTACCCACGACGGCACCCGGATCGAGTGTCCCCTCGGGGTTGGTAGGGCTCCAGTGCCGCATCATGCGGTACTAGAGCCCGAAGGCCTCGAGATTCGTGTCGGTCGTCCGCTCTGCTCCGGAGAGCTGTTGTTCGGGTAGCTCGGGCTGTGAGGCGGGGCCCGGGGTGGGGGTGGGTAGCGGCGGACGGGCCTGGCGGCGCTCGACTTCAGGAACGAGGATCCTCGGTGCTGGGGCAGGCACGGGCGCTTCGGCCACTCGGGGCTCCTCGGGGGCACGCGGTCTCTGAGCCGCAACGGGCCGGCGGGCCGGACGGGGCGCTCGCTCACGCCTGGCTCGGGGGACGGATCGCTCCTCGACCACGATCGACATGCCGCCCACCAAATCGCTGATGAGGTTGTAGAGGACGGCGAGCAACACATTTGCAGTCGTCCCGAGCACGACGAGCATGGCCCCGCCGACGGCGCCGGCCCGAAACAGTTCCCAACCGACGAAGTGGAACTTGCCAGAGGCGATCAGGTCGGCGATGACCTTCTCGACGTTGTCGCGAAGTCCGGTGGCCGTCGCCGCCAGCCAGAGCAGTACCGCGGCCACGAGGAGGATGCAATAGACCGCGGCATAGAACACCACGGACACTTTGAAGACCGACCCGACTTGGATCTTGCGGACCACGCGGCGGGTCCACCGTGGGGCAACCTCCCGGTTTCCGGTTCCGCCGGACGGCCGAGATTCCGGCGGCTGACCGTTCCGGTAATCCTCCCGCGCCTGAGCCCCCGCCTGGGTGTTATGACCACGCACAATCCACAGGCTATCCCGTGTCCTCGAAGGCCACAGGATCACGCTGGGAACACCGGTGCCAGCTTCGGACCCGGTCAGCCAGAGCGACCGGGGGAAGCCTGGGTGCGGGCGTCGTCGCGGTGCGCCCGTCCGGTGGCACGCGTCGGGCCCGTCACCCGGTTCAGAGGGCGGCTCGGGCCCACCTCGACCGCAACGCTGGTATCGAGGCCTTCCTGGCGGTAGCTGACCAGACGGGCCCCGTTCGCTTCGGCAAGTGCCCTGGCCGCCCCGGGGCCTTCGGCCGCTCCGGCCAGGGCGGCGGCATCGGCCGCCGTCTGGGCCTGGGCACGATCGCTGGCCGCGCCGCCGATCCTGGCGATCCCCATGGCGATGGCCGCCGCCAGCACCATGGCCAGCACCATCAAGGGCAGGACCGACCCACGTTCGGTCCATCGACTCTTTCGTGACACAGCAGCCTCCGGTGAGATCTGACACAAGTTCACGGGGAAGCGGCGCGCACCGGACGGCCCGTTGAAGGCCGTCCGTCTATTCGAGGCTGGCAATCACCAGGGCGACGCCGGCGACGATCTGACCGTCGTCGAGGTTCATGGCTTTGACCCCGGTGGCGTCGCGGCCCTGCGACGAGATCTCACGAACCTGGGTACGGATCGTGGTGCCTCCCGAGGAGATGAGCAGGACCTCGTCGTCGAGGCCGACCATGAAGGCGGCCACCACCGAACCCCGGCGGGCCGACAGCTTGATGCCCTTGACCCCGAGGGTACCCCGGCCCTTGCGCGGGAACTTGTCGAGCTTGGTGCGCTTGGCGTAACCGTTGTCGGTGAAGATGCAGATGTCGGCGTCGGGTCGGGGCACGTCGCAGGACATGACCTCGTCGTCTTCGCGCAGGCGCATGCCGATCACGCCCTGGGCAGCTCGCCCGGTGGCCCGCACCTCGTCCTCGGAGAACCGGATGGTCATGCCCGCGCGACTGACCATGAAGATGTCGTCCTCGCCACCGGTCTGGATGACCCGCACCAGCTCGTCGCCGTTCTTGAGGTTGATGGCGATGAGACCGGCCCGCAGCGACGAGTCGTACTCGGTGAAGCGGGTCTTCTTCACCTGGCCTCGTTTGGTGGCGAAGAACAGGTAACGGCTGGTCTCGTAGTCGCGGGTGTCGATGACGGCCTGGATGCGCTCGTCGGGCGCCAGGGGTAGGAGGTTGACGATGGCCGTGCCCCGGGCGGTGCGCTCCTTCTGAGGGATCTCGTGGGCGCGGAGGCGGTAGACCCGCCCCCGGTTCGAGAAGAAGAGCAGGTACGAGTGGGCGGTGGTCGACAGGATGTGGGCCACGTAGTCGTTGTCGCGCAGCTTGGCCGCCTGTACTCCCCTGCCCCCCCGCCCCTGGGTGCGGAAGGCGTCGGCCTGCACCGCCTTCACGTAGCCGTTGCTGCTGAGGGTGACCACCAGCTCCTCGTCCTCGATGAGGTCGAGGATGTCGACGTCGCCGTCGTCGAAGATGATCTCGGCCTTGCGGGGCTGGGCGAACTTGGACCGCACCTCGCCCAGCTCGGTCTTGATGACCTGGCGCAATCGGACCGGATCGCCGAGGATGGCCTCCAGCTCGGCCATGGTCTCCCGCAGCTGGGCCAGCTCCTCCTCGAGTTGGGTGCGGGCCAGGCGGGTGAGTCGCGACAGCGTCATGTCGAGGATGTACTCGGCCTGCACCTCGCTGAACTCGAAGGGGGCGGCCATGAGCCCGGCTCGGGCGGCCGCCTTGTCGGCCGAAGCTTTGATGAGCGCAATGATCTCGTCGATGATGTCGAGGGCCCGTATGAGCCCCTCCACCTGGTGGGCCCGTTCCTGGGCCTTACGCAGCCGGCGCCGGGAGCGGCGGGTGATGACGTCGACCTGGTGGGCCACGTAGGCCGAGAGCAGCTGCACCAGGTTGAGGGTGCGGGGGATGCCGTCGACCAGGGCCACGGCGTTGACCGAGAAGTTGGTCTGCAGCGGCGTGTGCTTGTAGAGGTTCTTGAGCACGACCTGGGCGGTGGCGTCGCGCTTGAGATAGACGACCAGGCGGGTCTCGCCCTCGGCTGACAGGTTCTCCAGGCTGCGGATGCCCTCGAGCTGTCGGGAATCGACCAGCTCGGCGATCTTGGAGGCCACCGACGACACGCTGGTCTGGTACGGGAGCTCGGTGATGACGATCTCGTCGGCATTCTTGCCCTCGACGATCTCGGCCTTGGCCCGCATCTTGATGGAACCCCGACCGGTGCGGTACGCGTCCATGATCCCGGCCCGGCCCAGGATGTAGGCGCCGGTGGGGAAGTCGGGACCTTTCACGAACGCCATGAGCTCGTCGGGCGTGGCCTCGGGGTTGTCGATGAGGTGGAGGGTGGCGTCGACCACTTCGGCCAGGTTGTGGGGGGGGATGTTGGTGGCCATACCCACGGCGATGCCCTGGCTGCCGTTGACCAGCAAGTTGGGGAACCGGGCGGGCAGCACTGCCGGCTCCTCGAACTCGCCTGAGTAGTTGTCGACCATATCGACGGTGTCCTCGTCGATGGCCGCCAAAAGCTGCATGGCCAGCGGCGACAACCGGCACTCGGTGTAGCGGGCGGCCGCGGCGTCGTAGTCGGGCGACCCGTAGTTTCCGTGGAAGTCGACGAGGGGGTGGCGCAGGCTGAAGGGTTGGGCCATGCGGACAAGGGCGTCATAGATGGCCGAATCGCCGTGGGGGTGGTACTTGGCCATGACGTCGCCCGTGACCCGGGCACATTTCACGTGGGGACGGTCGGGCCTGAAGTTGAGGGTCGACATCGTCCAGAGGATCCGGCGATGGACGGGCTTGAGGCCGTCGCGCACGTCGGGCAGGGCCCGGGAGGTAATGACGGAGAGGGCGTAGACCAGGAAGGACTGCTCCATCTCCTCCTGGAGCTCGATGGGCTCGATGCCGTTGCGCGGCGAAAGATCGGTCATTCAGCAAACTCACTCATATGTCGAGGAACCTGACGTCCTTGGCGTTGTTCTGGATAAAGCCCTTGCGTGACTCCACGTCGTCGCCCATGAGCACGGACAGGATCTCGTCGGCCTGCGCCGTCTGCTCGACCGACACGCCGAGGAGGGTGCGGCGGGTTGGGTCCATGGTGGTGTCCTTCAGCTCACCGAAGTCCATCTCACCGAGGCCCTTGAGGCGCTGGAACTCGAAGCTCTTGCCGGGGTTCTCGGCGAGGAAGCGGTCGCGCCCGGCGTCGTCCTTCAGGTACACCTTGTCCTTGCCCACCACCGCCGAGTACAGCGGCGGCTGGGCAATGAAGATGTGGTTCAGCTCCACCAGCGGCTTCATCTGGCGGAAGAAGAAGGTGAGCAGGAGGGTACGGATGTGGTTGCCGTCGACGTCGGCGTCGGCCAGCAGGATCACCTTGTCGTACCGGATCTTGGACTCGTCGAACTCCTCCCCCACCCCGGCGCCGATGGCCGAGATGAGCGACTGGATCTCGATGTTCTTCAACATCCGGTCGATGCGAGCCCGCTCGACGTTGAGGATCTTGCCCCGGATGGGCAGGATCGCCTGGGTCTTCGGGTTGCGGGCGGAGATGGCCGAGCCTCCGGCCGAGTTGCCCTCGACGATGAACAGCTCCGACTCCATCGGGTCCTTGGACGAGCAGTCAGCCAGCTTGCCGGGCAGGCCCGCGCCCTCGAGCAGGGTCTTGCGGCGGATGACCTCCCGGGCCTGGCGGGCGGCCAGACGGGCACGGGCCGCGTGCGTTGCCTTGTTGACGATCTGGCGGGCCTCGGTGGGATGCTCCTCCAGCCAGTCGCCGAGCTTCTCGTTGGTGGCCCGCTCGACCATAGAGCGGATGGAGACGTTGCCGAGCTTGGTCTTGGTCTGGCCCTCGAACTGCGGTTCAGCCAATTTCACGCTGACGATGGCGGTGAGGCCCTCACGGATGTCCTCACCCTGGAGGTTGTCGTCCTTCTCCTTGAGCAGGCCTTTCGCTCGGGCGTACCTATTTCCGGCGGTGGTGAGGGCCTTCCTGAAGCCCTCCGCATGCATCCCGCCTTCCGTGGTGGCGATGCCGTTCGCGAAGCTGTGGATGCCCTCGTGGTAGCCGGTGTTCCACTGGAGAGCAATCTCCACCTCCTGACTCGGTTCGGTGGACTCGATATGGCAAACACGCTTGAACAGCGCGTCCTTCGCTTCGTTGAGGTAACGAACGAAGTCGACAATTCCGCCGCTGTAGCGGAACACCTGCTCTTGTTCCTGGCCCGGACGCTCGTCACGGAACTGAATCTCAAGATTACGATTTAGGAAGGCATAAACTTGAAGGCGCTCAAGAATTGTCGTGCTCCGAAACTCGGTGCCCTCCGAATCAAATATGGTGGGATCTGGCCAAAACGTCACGGTGGTCCCGGAACCTCGACGCGAGCGCCCGACCTCATGCAAACCCGATTTTGGTTTGCCGCCAGAGCCGTACTCGAGGAGATAGCGACGCCCGTCCCTCTCAATCTCGACTACCATTCTACTTGAGAGGGCGTTCACAACCGAGATGCCGACGCCGTGAAGACCTCCGGAGATAACGTAGCCGCCGCCGCCAAACTTGCCTCCAGAATGCAGCACCGTAAGTACGACCTCAGCTGCAGACTTACCCTTGTAGTGGGGATGCGGATCGATCGGGATACCGCGGCCGTCATCCTTGACTCGACAGCCGCCGTCAGCCAGCAGAGTGACTTCGATTCGGGTGCAGTAGCCAGCCATCGCCTCATCAACCGAGTTGTCCACAATTTCGCGGACCATTTCGTGGAGGCCCTTGAGACCCGTCGACCCGATGTACATCCCTGGCCTTTTACGAACGGCCTCCAAACCCTCGAGAACCTGGATGTTCGTCGCCGTGTAGGAGGTCGCCGACGAACGAGTTGGCGATGTCATGGAACGATAGGCCTACCTTGCCGAATAGGGGCCTAGACGTACTAGGCCGGATCAGGTGTTCACTATCTGGGAATCGTTAAGGAATACCACGGTAATGCTGTCGGGATGTAAGCGGCAACCGCCCCGGGGACGTCCGGCGGCGCATGCGGCATTCTCAGGCCGGTGACTGCTCATGCGATGCCTTGATTTCCGAGCTCACCGCTTGCATGGCCTCCGCGGAGACTTGAGGATAAGGGCGGTACTTCAATGGAGCGGATGATATCACATCTCGCCACTCAAGGGGCGGCCGATAATTAGCGCCGCCTCCGTAGGATTGTCGTCGCCGCAACTCGGAGGACAGTCGCATCAGCTTCATACAACTCCCGATCCACTCCCTGCTTGGAATGATCCCTGGAATAGTGCCCTCTCGCAGAACCCACTTCGCAGACTGGAACGGAAGGTAGATTACCCGGCGTAGAGGAGAACCTGGAGCGGTACCCTCTGACCCGTGAACCAAGAAATTGTTATGAACGAGAACGTCACCGGGGCTCATCTCAAGGTCAACCAGGTCTTCATTGCTAAAGCCGGGTCGGAGCAAGGAACGGCAATCGCTAAGCTGATGCGACCCCGGCAGGACTCTCAAGCAACCATTGTGGCGGCCAGTATGGTCCAGATAGATGTCGATACTGCCACTGAAGTGATCGCGGTGGAAGCGCCTCGCTTCAGCAAAGTGGTCTCGATGAAGTTCGACCGTGGGACCGCCTGCAGAGTCTTTGAAGATTAGGGTGGAACCGGTAACGACGAAGTCTGCCCCAGCAAGGGCGCCCATGATGTCCGTGAAGGCTGGATGGGCCAGAACGAGTAGGAGCGAGCCATTCCGCTGCCACTTCGCACGATCTGTAGGCCACTCAAGCCGAAAGTATCTCGGGACGCCATACTTGTCCGGCTTCTCAATAAAATCTTCTCTCGGGTGCCGAGCCGAGCCCATCGCGATCTGTACCCGGGTCTCCTCGTCGAGTGCGGCCAGTTCCCTACCCTTCACAAGACCCCGAACAATTGCATAGCCCTGTTTCTCCATGGACGCACGTATTTCAGCGGCGCTCATGACGACGCAACGTTCGCCTGGGTTATGGGAAGCGCAACCAGAGGCGCCAAGGACCAGCGAGCGCTTATGGCTGGAGTGCGGTTCGAATCCATGATCCCAACACATCTCCCTCGATAACGGCCGGCACGCGTGCGAAGGCTTTGGCGTGAGAAACGATACGATCGTAGATATCCATTCGGTCAATGTCGCTAATATTGCCTATCAGGCGGGCATCAGGTAAAAAGTTGACCGTCGTGATATACGTGTCGACGGATCCGACACGGTGCGTAGCGGAGGAGAGGCGGCCGTCGTCCCACTCAGTTCGATATCGACCACCAGCGAACGACGTATCGACACGAAGGCGTGAGGAAAGAGCTGCGACGACAGCTAGTGGCAGTGCATCGGGTGAAGATCGAGTTGGCTTTTCGGCGTACAACTTCGAGAAAAGTACTTCTAGTCCCGAACAACCCGCAAACTGGGGATGCTTCCCCACCGGGAGGGAAGCCCCATCGTTCTCTACGACGAACGTCCCATCGGAGCGCCACTGGAGGTTCGCGAAGGTTCCACCTAGCTCAGCGTCCGCCAGCGCACTCGACAGGACTGTCACGGCCAGCCGGTAGTACGTCTGCCGTGGATCGCTCGTCGTGAAAGCGCGGGGGTGTCCTCGAATGGCAGCAGCATCATCGAGTATCTCGATGCGCTCGGCAGCAAGCCGAGGCCTGCCAGATTGGCTCCTACGCTTTACGGATCGATGTTTTCGACGAGACATCGAACTGCACCCCTTCCTCTTGCATACTGAACTCTGTGCTTCGGCGATTGACGAGCCGAAGCCGAAGCTGCGTACTCGAGCGGCGCGTTGTCGGCGAGCGATGAACCTAGTCTAGCTGCAACGCAATGATTGTGGAGTGCGGAACGGCGGAAAGCTGGGCTGCGACGTTGCGACTGACACAGAGCTGGGACCGGATCTGGGATGAATTGGCCTTGACCTCGGTGACCATAATTGTTTGGAATCCATTGGCTCGCGCCATACACAGATATTCACTGGCGGAATGCTTGAACACATGCATGGCTCGACCAGATGGTCCGGCGATCTTCCAGCAGTTCCCGACTATTCTTATTGCGCCTGGACCGGCTCCTGTACGGGCAAGCGCCTCGTCCCAGTCAGAGTGACGCGCAGAAAAGACCAGGCGCCCGCTCCTTCTCAACAGGGACCGTGCGGTTCGCATGACGCGCAAAGGGGGGGCATAGGAGATCGCACCGAAGACCGAGTATGCGATGTCGCTATTGTGAAGAGCTAGGTCGTCGATGCGACGGCTGACATCGGCCACAGCATAGCGAATGCGTGGGTGCAACCGCCTGCGCTGCGCTTGGGCGATAACAACTGGGTTGACGTCGATACCTATGCAGAATGCACCCTGATTCGCAAGGACCAGAAGGTTGTCACCCAAGCCGCATCCGAGCTCCACGACCTGTCGATCCAGCACTGAGCCGAAGATCTCACTCCCGGGACCACTCCCGCGCAACAGCGTCCAGTGAAAGGCGCTAGGCGGAGGTTGATGGGCTGTACTAGGTGTCATGGGGCGTGGGGCGGTGAACGGCGGGGCGAGCCGTTTCTTTCCCATCAACGATATTCGATCCAGGCTCCGAGGAGAACCACCGCAGACGACACTGCGCGTCAGCGATGTCGATGGTGTGGGAATGTCAACCCGGACTGGCCCCACCGTGTTGAGCACGGGGCCTCAGGTGGGGGGCCCACCTCATCGCGCAGCTCGTCCCAGGCCCTGATAGGTCCACGTCGCCTCCGGCTCATCGGGGTTGCGTACGGTGGTGGCCAGCGCCGCCATCTTCAAGATGCCGTCGTGGCCGTAGATCGGGGTCCGCCCGGGCCGAGGGGCGTCGTTCAGGTCGTCGAGACCATCGGCGAGGAATCGCTGGCGCCATATAGCCACATGGGACTCGTGCATGCTCACCTGGCGTGAGATCTTGCGTGAGGACACACCGTCGGCGGCCAACGGGATGATCATCGCCCGGCGTAGATCGCGCTGGGGTGTCGTCGTCGCCCGCACCCGCCGCTCCAACTCCGACCTGGTCTGGTCATCCAACACGATCGCCTCGGCCTTGAACGGCATCGCGCTCTCCCTCCGTCATCACGTCTTGGGGAACAAATTTCACGCGTGTTATTAGGGCGATCAAGCACTAGCCTAGCCATTTGGCGGGGGGAGGGCAGGCCCTCCCCCAGGCC